>JAMCYU010000003.1 GCA_023473585.1 Patescibacteria group bacterium
ACAATCCATCCTTCTGTTTCTAAAATCCTCAGAGACTATACGTCGGATCCCGACTAGGTCGGGAAAGATATAGTCCAATACCGATTTAATCGGTAATTAGAGCGAAGCCCCTTGTCGGGTAAGTTCCGACCTGCACGAAAGGTAGAACGAGCAAGCGACTGTCTTGAGCCTTTGCCCGGCGAAATTGAAGTGGCTGTGAAGATGCGGCCTACTTGCACCAGGACAAAAAGACCCCGTGGAGCTTTACTGTAACTTGGCACTGAGGAGATATTTTCAACTGTCGAGTGTAGGAGGGAGCTTGTGCGTAGCACAAGGGAAGCAAGATATGGATATTAGTTATTGGGAATTGGTAATAAACTAATTCCTAATTTCTATATCTGATTTCTGGTTTCTCTCGCGCTGCGCGCGAGCACTAATGGAACACCTCTCTTTGGGAATATCAATTCTAATCTCCAAGCCACATAAAAATCTGGCGGAGAGACAATGTCTAGCGGGCAGTTTAACTGGGGAGGTTGCCTCCTAAATGGTAACGGAGGCGTACAAAGGTACTCTTAACACGGATGGAAATCGTGTTGGACGCGCAAAGGCGAAAGAGTGCTTGACTGCGAGACGGACATGTCGAGCAGGGACGAAAGTCGGTCTTAGTGATCCTCGGATACCTCGTGGGAGGGTCCGAGCTTAACGGATAAAAGCTACCCCGGGGATAACAGGCTGATCGCATCCGAGAGTCCATATCGACGATGCGGTTTGGCACCTCGATGTCGGCTCATCCTATCCTGGGGCTGAAGAAGGTCCCAAGGGTCCGGCTGTTCGCCGGTTAAAAGGGTACGCGAGCTGGGTTCAGAACGTCGTAAGACAGTAAAAATTGACCGTTGCTGTCTATAAATCTGGTTAATTGCTGGAAAATCCCGTTAGTATCTTCCAATACCTCAATAAGGTAAAAATTTGAAAGTGGGGATAATCAGCAAGCAAGCTCTTTATTAGGAAATGAGAAAAGAGAAGTGGGAAGCTGGATGAAGAAGTGAGAAGTGTGATAAGATAAAAATATGGCGATTCAAAGCTTTCTTGACCTTGATGTTTACAAAGAATCATTTCAATTAAGTGTCGAAATAGACGATCTTTTAAAGAAATTTCCTCCAGAAGAAAAATTTCTTTTAGTAGATCAAATGAAAAGAGCGTCAAGATCAATTCCTGCATTAATTGCAGAAGGATATTCAAAGCGAGAATTCCAGAAAGAATTCAAAAAATTCTTAAGAGATGCATTGGCTGAAGCTAACGAAATGATGTGCCATTTAGCTTTTGCTAAAAGCAGAAAATATATAAATTATGCTTATGCAGATCAATTGATTCGTCGATATGATATTTTAGGTAAAAAATTGACGAATCTTAGAGAAAAGTGGATCAATTTCAAGTAATCACATTTCCCATGTCAGTATCCAGTTTCCCATTTCACACCTCACATTTCTAAAAGAGAAGCCTCAGAGACTATACGCCAGACCCTAAGTGAGAAACGAAGGGAAGATATAGTCCGAACTGCATGGCAACATGCAGAATACAACAGAAATGTTGTATCTCCCGATTTAATCGGGATGTAACATGATTGTCGGTCTCTATCCGGTGCAAGCGATTAGAACTTGAAGGGATTTCCGCCTAGTACGAGAGGACTGGTGGGAACAGATCCCTGGTATACCAGTTGTAACGTCAGTTGCATTGCTGGGTAGCTACATCTGGACGGGATAAGCGCTGAAAGCATATCAAGCGCCAAGCCCACCCTAAGATTAAGTTCTGTTACGGTCCCCCGAAGATGACGGGGTCGCCGCAAGGCGAACCTCGCCGAAGCCGCAAGGCGGAGGCGGGTTGATAGGTGGCAGGTGTAAGGCCCGTAAGGGTTTTAGCCGAGCCATACTAATAGACCAACCAAGCAAATTTTTAAATCACCCGTTTGAAACTTTTCTCTTGCCTTAGTAGATTTCTACTGCGGCTCGGGGAGCGTTTCTTAACGGGCAAGAGAGACTCTCTTTACCTTTTAAGGTATAATAATTTTACCGGTCTTTGAAGCGGAGTGGAACTACTTCTTCCCATACCGAACAGAATCGTAAAACACTCCAGCACCGACGATAGTTGTGACGCAAGTTACCGCGAAAATAGGTCGAGGCCGGTATTTTTATGGCTAAAACTCTCCATGAAGTTGACCGCAAAAAAACGCCCCGCCAATAGGCGTGGCTACTCCCTCCTTTTGTCGGGAGATGGTCGAGGCCGGTATTTTTATGGCTAAATTTCCCCCTTGCCTAAAAAGGGAGAAAAGGCTATAATTTTATTACTTTGCAATGAAAGGATGTGTATGATTTTTGGCAAACAAAACACTCAGCACCAGACACTCAACACCAAAAGAATTAAAAAGTCTTAAGTCTTCAGTCTTAAGTACTAAGTCCTCTAAAGAACCTCAAACCATGGAGGAGCTTTTGAATAACACCGGCTATCAACTTCGTGGTTTTAAGAAGGGTGATACGGTGACAGGGAAAGTGATTTCGATTAAGCCTTCGGAAATTTTAATTGACATCGGTTATAAAAGTTTAGGGATCATCTCCGAAAGAGAAATTGATTTAGTCGCCGGTCTTTTTCCCAATCTTAAAGTTGGTGATGAGATTTTGGTCCAAATCGTTTCTCCCGAAACCGACGCCGGTCAGATCGTTTTGTCAATTCGCCGGGCCGGTTTGGATAAAAAATGGCAGGAATTACTGGAAAAAAAGGAAAAAGGAGAAGCCGTTGAGGTTTCCAACCTTGAATCGGCCAGGGGAGGACTTCTGGTTGACTGGCAGGGAGTCAGGGGATTTTTACCGGCTTCGCAATTAGCCTCCGCTTTAGGCCAAAAATCTTTAGGTGAGAAGATTAGGGTTATTGTTTTGGATATTGACAAAACAACCAATCGTTTGGTTTTTTCCGAAAAAAGGGCACAGGGAGAAAAAAGGAATCCTGAGGCCTTAGCCAAAATCAAAATTGCCCAAACTTATAAAGGGACCGTTTCAGGCATCGTCCCTTTCGGGGTTTTTGTCAACGTTGAAGGGGTTGAGGGTTTGGTGCATATTTCCGAAATGGCCTGGGAAAAAGTCGGCAACCCCAGTGACTACTATAAAATCGGCGATAAAATCAAAGTTCTGGTTATCTCAACAAATACCTTAACCGGACGCCTTAATTTATCAGTCAAGCAGTTGACTGCCGATCCCTGGCAGGAATTGGTGAAAAAATACAATCCGGAACAGCAAATTACCGGTAAAGTTAAAAAAATCTCCAGTTTCGGCGTTTTTGTCGAATTGGAAAAGGGGATCGAGGGTCTTATCCATATCTCCAAAATTCCGCCCGAGGTTGAACTTAAGGAAAATGAAAAAATCACCTGTGTCATCGAAGGCATTGATTATCAAAAAAGAAAGATTTCCTTAACCTTGGTTTTAAAAGAAAAACCAGTGGGGTACCGGTAGGTGGCGAGGCTGGCGGTAACGAATTTTCTCACCTCGCATTGTCCTTGGTAGATTATTGTGCTAGTGCACTAGCACGTAGTTTTACTACAAGAATTGGCAGGAGCGTAAGTGCGGGGTTGTCGAAAATTGTTACGCGCCATCCTCTCAAAAAATGAAGACTTACTCTAAATTCATCTGTCAGCAGTGCGGGTATGAATCGGCTTCGTGGTTGGGGAAATGTCCCAATTGCGGTACCTGGAATTCACTCGTCGAAACCGCCGTTATGGAACCTGCGTCTTCTAAAAGGACTACTTTAAGAGAAGGCAAGATAAACCCGCAAAAACTTTCCGAAATCAAAAGTCTTTCCCAAAAAAGAATTTTAACCGGTCTTGAGGAATTGGATCGGGTTTTAGGCGGGGGAATTGTCCCCGGGAGTGTTGTTCTTCTGGCGGGTAATCCCGGTATCGGTAAATCAACTTTGCTTTTACAAATTTGTGCCAAGTTAGGGGGTCTTTATGTTTGCGGCGAAGAGTCCCCGGAGCAAGTAAAAATCCGCGCCGAGCGCTTAAAAATTAAGACCGATAGTCTTTTACTATTTCCGGAGATTGATGCGGATATAATTTGTACCCAAATACAAGAATTAAAGCCGTTAATGGTTATTATTGATTCTATTCAAACTTTAGAAACTTCCGACCTAACCGGGGCCAGCGGTTCTGTTGGACAAATCCGAGAGTGCGCAACACGATTGACGCGGGTGGCCAAACAATTAGGGGTGCCGATTTTTTTAATCGGTCATGTGACCAAAGAAGGAGCCATTGCCGGACCAATGGTTTTGGAACACTTAGTGGATACGGTTTTAATTTTGGAAGGCGAAAAATTTTATCCGGGTCGGACTTTACATTCTTTGAAAAACCGTTTTGGCCCAACGGATGAGGTCGGTATTTTCCAAATCGAGGACGGAGGGATGGTCGAAATTAAAAACCCCTCGGCTTTATTTTTACAGGAAAGAGAAAAAGAGGTTCCCGGTTCGGTCGTTGTCCCTCTTTTAGAAGGAACAAGACCAATCCTGGTCGAAATTCAGGCCCTCGCGGTGCCGACAAACTTAGCTTTTCCCCGCCGTATCGCCAGTGGTTTTGATCAGGGTCGTTTAACGATTTTGGCCGCCATTATTAATCGCCGCTTGGGTTTGCCCCTCCAATCATGGGATATTTTTGTCAATATTCCCGGCGGCTTGGTCGTGCACGAGCCGGCGGCTGATTTAGGCGTGGCCTTGGCGATTATTTCCAGTTTTAAAGGTAAAGCCCTACCTTCAAAAAGTTTTGTTTTTGGTGAAGTCGGGCTTTTGGGCGAAATAAGAAAAGTCATCGGCGAAGAAAAAAGGGTCAAAGAGGCTAGGCGCTTAGGTTTCACCATACCCATTACCCCCACCAATGTTAAGACACTCGTCAGTGTCAGTCAAAAAATCCTCCGTTAAAAGAGCCTCTTTTTGACAGGTTTTTCTATCCCCAAATTATCAACAAGGAATTAGTGTATCTTAAAAGATTGTTACAACGCTCTATAACTATTATCTAAAATTATAGGATATCAACTATTTTAAGTTTAAAATACTATGGGGTCTTGACAAAGGTTTTTTGATGTGCTATAGCTTAAATAAGGCTTTATTTTATGCACAAAATACTTGATAAAATTTTAGGCAGGAACAAGAAAAGAATGAATAAGGTGGGTGCTGATTTTGAAAATGAGGCGGTTTTAAAAGTCGCCCAGGAACAATTAAGAGAATTGGCACGTAAAGGTTTATCGATTCCGGTTTTTACATTGTGAGGGAACAAAAAAGAGCATCACTACCGCAAGCCGCACGCCTCGAGTAGTAATGCCCTTTGTGTTGGCAATCGGTCACTAGGCAGAGGTGACCGAATGCCTATGTCTTATGAATTAACATTAAATAAAAAGTTTGTCAAGTAAAATTCTTGAGGCAAAATCTTAAAATTTAGCGGATAAAAACAACTTTAATTTAGAAGAAATATTTTTAGGGAGTAGTGTGTAGGGCAGGCATACTACTCCCTTTTTAATTCTACTTGGACTTATATCTTTAAAAACTTACCCAGCCGAATTTGTTAATCCAGATAACTCCCCAAAGATTAACGATGATACCCGAAAGGAGCAGCAGCCAATGATGCCATTTCAAACCACTTCGAGCCACACCCTTAATGGTTAAAAAAAGCAAAAAAGGGTAGAAATCGACGGCATAACGATAGCCAAACTGGGTCCACCCCGTACCTCCTCGTAAACCAACTAATAAAAAAATTAAAAAAATTGCCAACCAGGCAAATTTGACAACGGTTTCTTTAATATTAGCCGTCAAGCTATAAATAAAGGCTGGCGTGGTGATCCAAATAGCTAAACCATACCAGGAGGGCTGCACGAAGGGAAAATAATCCAACCTTTTGGGCATTTCTAAAAACATGATCCGCAAGTGCTCTAGAAGATAAACAGGGTTGAGCATGCCCTGAGTAAACCAAGGCTCGTTAAGAATTCCCGGGATAAGATAGTAACCCTTGTCGTAAAAAACTCCGAACCTGACAAAATTATAAACGGCATTAAAGCCCAGAAAGATGACGATGGGAAAACTGAAAAGAAAGATATTTTTAAGGGTCAGAATCTTCTCTTTCAATAAGTACAAAAAGAAAGGTATGGCTAAAATTGTATGGATCCTTGAGAGGTAGGCGGCGCCGATGAAAACTCCGACTAGCGACAATCTTCTTTGGCCCACCGCTTCTCTGACAGCGGCTAAAAGGAAGAAACAGGCAGTCAGCTGGCCAAGATACCAAACGGAACCGGTAGCGGAAAGATACCAAATAATTGAGCTAAAACCGGATAGAATGGCTGACCACAAAGCAATTTTTCGGTTATGAGTCACTGTCTGCGCTAAAAGAAAGGTCATAACGACAATACCGGCTCCGATTAAATGGGCCAGAATTTGTTGAGGAAAATTTTTACCAAAAAAAGCCACAAAAGGAAGAGCTATGATGGCGGCCATGGGTGGTTGGATAACATAAAATTTTCCCGGACCAGCGGGCACGAGTTCGCTTAACCAGCTTGGTTGTTCGGTCAGCCAATAGCGTCCCTGCAAAAAGGCATCGGCCAGTCTCACAAAATAATTATAGGGAGTTGTGCCTCCGGACGTTAACCAATAGATGAAAGCGGAAAGACTAAATAATAAAAATAAACCGAGAGAAGATTTTTTTCCCATAATTATTTGTAAATATTTCTTATTAATTGTATCATTTTTCTGATGGCTAAGGGAAAACTAACCGTTGGTATGGGTTTTTTGCTTGTTTTTTCAGTTTTAATGGTTTTCTATTTGAAAACTTTATTACCAACAGTCGGTTTTTGGGACACCGGTGAATTACAAACAATTGCCTCTACTTTTGATATCGGTCATCCGACCGGTTACCCGACCTATATCGTCCTTGGTAAAATTTGGTTGACCATTTTTCCTTTTGGCTCAGTCGCTTGGCGCATGAATCTCTTTTCCGCCATCTGTGTTTCTTTATCCTCTGGCTTTTTATTTTTATTAATAAAAAAGATCACTAAAGATTCGGCCGTCTCTTTCTTGGCGGGGTTAGTTTTCGGCTTGGGCAAACCAATCTGGGACATGGCGGTAAGAGCGGAAGTCCATAGCCTTCATTTGTTATTGACGACGATGGTGATTTTTCTTTTTTATAAAATAATCGTTGAAAAACAAGCGGAATTATTATCCGTTGTCTCCTTACTTATTGGTTTATCAATTGGCAACCATATGCTTTCGATTTTTTTTCTGCCTCTTTTGGGCTTGACGTTTCTTCTAAAAATTAAATCGCTTAACCTTAAATTATTAATTAATTCGTTGCTTTTATTTTTGCTGGGGCTTTCGGTTTATCTTTTATTACCGATCCTGTCTTTAGTTAAGGAGCCGTTAGTCATTAATTATAAAATTGACAATTTGACTAATTTTTACCGTCACGTTTTCGGCAGCGATTTTTCCGGGTTCATGCACGCATGGACGAAGAACAGTTTTAAGGAGACAATGCTTTATTATTATTCGAGCCTTGGGACCTTCTTGCCCTCGTTTTTTTTGATACCGGCAGCCATCGGCTTCTTCTTTGGATTAAAAAAACTTTCTCAATTTACAATTCTGACTCTTATTTTATTCCTTTCGACCCTCTACTTTAGCCTTCATTATCAGAACGCGATTTTGGAACGTTATTTTATCTCTTCTTTTTTAATCATTATCATCTGGGGTTTTAGTAGTTTTTCCTTTATTAACCAGACAATCGGTCGTCTTTCTTTCTTAATTTTATTTTTACTGATTTTTATGTTGTTTGGGGAGATAAAAACCAATTATCCTTTAGTTGACCAAAGCCAAAACTACCAGGCGCTAATTTATGCCGAAAACACCCTAAAGATTGTTCCCAAAGATAGCGTTATTTTTGCGTGGTGGAGTTATTCCACACCGCTTTGGTATTTAACTAAAGTTGAAAAAATAAGAAACGACGTGACCATCATTAATGATGGGCCGGAGAAGTGGCTGGAATTGGCTAAAAAATTTAATGGAATCAGGCCGGTTTATTTTATCGAAAAAATACCCCTTCAAGATCAAGATTATGAACTTGAAGCGGCGAAGACAATCTTTCGGCTTAAAAAGAAAAATTAAAACGAGTATCTTTGATATAATGAATTGAATTTGGTTTATAAGTCCTAAGACTCTGCAATATGCCCTTATTATTGTTTCTGGCCTTTTTAGGAAGATTGTTTCTCTTGCCGTTGCCTGGCTTTGGCATTGATATCAATGATTGGATGGCCTGGGCCAACCATCTTTTAGCGGTCGGGCCGGCGCGATTTTATGGCACGATTTGGTGCGATTATTTACCGGCCTATCTTTATGTTCTTTGGTTTTTGGCAGATCTCCATAGGTTTATTCCCAATCTTCCTTATGAAATTTTAATGAAAATTCCGGCGGTTTTGGCTGATTTGGGGATTGGTTTTTTTATTTATCAGACAGTCAAAGAAAACCGCTCTTCCAGGCTGGCTCTTTTAACCGCCGGTTTATTTTTATTTAATCCGTTCACTTTTTTTAACAGCGCTATCTGGGGACAAATTGATTCGGTTTTTAGTTTGTCGCTTCTTTCAAGCGTTTTTCTCTTGTTAAAAAAAAGAGAAAAGCTAAGCTTTGTCGTTTTGGGAGTCTCATGTCTTTTGAAGCCGCAGGCCATCTTTTTCCTCCCTTTATTTCTTTTATGGATGGTTACCAAAAAAGCAACGGTAGGCGAGATTGTCATTAATCTTTTCGCTTTTGCGGGCAGTATTTTCTTGATCAGCCTGCCGTTTTTTCCTCAAAATCCGCTTTCCGGATTAATGCAGCTTACCATCAAAAGCAGTAATACCTATCCTTATACCTCGCTCTTTGCCGTAAATTTATGGGGTCTTTTGGGGACCTGGGAACCAGACAATTTAAATTTTATGGGCTTGTCTTATCAGTTTTGGGGTTTTCTTCTTTTAGCCTCGGGTTTGCTTTTTACCTATTTTCTTTATTGGCAAAAGAAAAACGTCATGTTTTTCTTTTTTTCGGCAGCCCTGATCGTTTTAATGTTTTTTATGTTGCCGACGCGCGTGCACGAGCGCTGGTTTTATGCTTTTTTTCCTTTTTTTCTCATTACGGCGGCTTTGACTAACAAAAGAAAAATCTGGTTTGGTTACGGGACATTATCGGTTCTTCATTTTCTAAATCTTTATTACGTTTACACTTATTACAATCAGAATTTTCTGAAAATTACCCAATTGACAGATTTTATCGGTAACAACTTCAAATTTTTAAGTTTTCTTTCGGTGACAATTTTTGGCTTAATTTTAGTTTGGGGAATAAGGGGATTGGGGAAATTAGAGAAATTTGTCTGGGAGAAAAAGATAAAAAGAGAAATGATTTTAGTTATTTTCCTGTTTTTTGTAAGCTTTCTTATTAGAGTGATACGTTTAGATATTCCAAAGACTTACATATTTGATGAAGTTTACCACGCTTTTACGGCCGTGGAAATGGAAAAGGGAAATTTAGCGGCCTGGGAGTGGTGGAATACGCCGCCTAAGGGTTTTGCCTATGAATGGACGCATCCGCCTTTGGCCAAGGAAATGATGATTTTGGGGATTAAGATTTTTGGGGAAAATTCTTTTGCCTGGCGTTTTCCGGTGGCGCTTTTCGGCGCCGGGGTTATCGTCCTGGGTTATCTTTTGGGTAAACAGCTTTTTAATCAGCGTGTCGGTTTAATCACGGCCTTTCTTTTAAACTTTGACGGTTTGGTTTTTGTCCAGTCGAGAATCGGCATGAACGACACCTTTTTTCTTTTCTTTATGCTTTTGGCGTTTTATCTGTTTACCAGGTATCGATCAGAAGCTGGGTCCTCACTTTTTCAACCCGCACCCGGGTCTGCCTCCATTCAAAGACCTGGGCATAGCACGTTGTTCTTTCCGATGGGTGGCGTCAGGGGTGCTCTTGAAAAAGGAGATACCCATCTTCTCTTTATGAGTATAAGCCTGGGTTTGGCTCTGGCTTCCAAATGGACAGCCATGTACGCGATCGGGATTTTGGGAGGTTTATTTCTTTTCAGAGCCGTCGCCAACGAATTTTTTCGCTCCACCTTGTCAACCCTGATAAAGAAATCAAGTGATAGCACGCAGTCAGATTTAGGTCAAGACGAAGCCGTAAGCTGTGAAGCTACAAAAATTGTTGGACGCCATCTCTTGCGGGGATTTTTTAAGTTTCTTTTAATTTTTCTTGCTATTCCGCTTCTCGTTTATCTTTTTACTTATCTGCCTTTCTTTGCCGGCGGGCATACCTGGCAGCAGTTTGACGGACTCCAGCACCAAATGTGGTGGTATCATACCGGGCTTAAAGCGACTCATCCGTTTACCTCATCCTGGTACTCCTGGCCGTTTATGTTTAGGCCGGTTTGGTATTATGTTGACTATGGTAAAGAGACGATTGCCAATATTTACGCCATGGGCAATCCGGCGATCTGGTGGTTTGGTCTTTTGGCGGTCGGCTACACTTTAGTATTAAGTATTAAGTATTTAGTATTAAGTATAAAACGAAAATACTTTATACCTGATACTTTCTACTTAATACTTATTGTTGTGGGTTATTTTGGTTTCTTTCTTCCCTGGGCTTTGTCGCCGCGGATTATGTTTCTTTATCATTATCTGCCCTCCATTCCCTTTATGTGTTTAGCCCTGGGGTATAGTTTAGACAAACTCTGGCAAAGTCCTCGGTTTAAAATACTTGCTATTTACTACTTAATACTTGTTATTTTGGTCTTTGTCTATTTTTATCCTCATCTTTCGGCCCTGCCGATTCTTAAAGAATTAAACGAAACCTATTTTTGGTTTCCCAGCTGGCGCTGACCTGACAAACAAAAAAAAGAATCATAAAATAAGCGTCGTTATCAATCTTTTCTGCTCTTCTTGCCCGGAAAGGTAAATTTTTATGTCACCATCATCAGATAAACTTGAAAAGACTTTGGGATTGGCGGATTTAAGACAAGCCAATAGAGTTGCGGAAGCAAAGATTATAAAAAGATTAGATTTTTTAGCCCCTAGTTACCAAACATACGTTTTAAAAGGCTTTGTTTTTGACAGAGACGGAGGAGAATTATACATCCACCCACTTTACCAAGGAGAAGATCAAAGGTTTCGAGTTTTAGGAGGAGCAGGGTTTGACAAGGAATTTGAAGTCTTTCCCACAAAAGTAACCGATACGAATGTTGCCTGGAGGTCAGGTTTACAAAAGGCATATCCTTGGAGCGACACGATGTTTCGTCTTTTTTTAGACGAAAACGGAAGACTTGGTCTTGAGTCTCCAAACAACCCTCCACAAATAGAAGCCGTTGTCCTTATGAGGGGCTATAATGGAGACAATCTTATTGACCAATTGACAACAGACGAGGCTGATTGTTCCACACTGGTATCAGAACTTGATCGTCAATCTTTAATCTCTCAGTTTGAACAAGGTTTGGAAAGAGCAAGCGGTTGGTCTACAGACGAGATTTGATTTAAAGATCAAAAAAATCTGGTTCTTGACAAGAGATTAGAGTCATGGTATAAATGTCTTTGGATTGATACCTCAAGTACTTTCTATTATTTAATTCCAAAGTTTGTGTCCAATTTATTTTTAATTTCATGGTAACGAAACTAACAGCTCCCTCTTTTACGGTTGAGGATTTGGTGGGGAATCAAGAAGTCAAACCCGAAGTTAATCAGCCCAAACCTCTGCCGATCGTCAATAACAACCATACCCCGGTGGTTTCTCCTTTTAATGGTCGTTTTCCTGATCGAGCCGATGATTTGGCCAGCGCGACCTACATGGAAGGGATTTTGGACATGCAAGCGGAGGGGCACGGTTTTTTACGGCCGAAATTTATTCCCGGAAACTCCGACATCTACATTTCCCAATCACAAATCAGAAAATTTATGCTTCGTCCCGGTGACATGGTCGGCGGGCAGGCGAGACCGCCTAAGGACAACGAACGCTATTTTGGTCTTTTAAAGGTCGAAAAAATCAACGGCGAAGAAGCGGAAAAGACCATGAATCGGGCTAAATTTGACGATTTAGTCGCCATTTATCCTAAAGAAAAAATTAAACTGGAAACGGAAAAATTGCCGTTATCCACCAGAATGATTGATCTTTTGTCGCCGATCGGCCGGGGGCAAAGAGGCTTAATCGTTTCCCCGCCTAAAGCCGGCAAAACAACAATCTTAAAAGAGATTGCCAACGGGATTACCGCTAATGATCCGAAAATTCATTTGATGGCGGCTTTAATCGGCGAACGGCCGGAAGAAGTGACAGACATCCAAAGAAACATTAAAGGCGAAGTCATTTCCTCCAATTTTGACGAACCGCCGGAAAATCAAACCAGAGTTGCCGAAATTGCCCTGGAGCGGGCCAAGAGACTGGTGGAGATGGGTAAGGATGTGGTTATTTTGCTTGATTCGATTACCAGACTGGCCAGGGCTTACAATCTTTGCATGCCTTCGTCAGGAAGAACTCTGTCAGGAGGTTTTGATCCGACCGCCCTCTATCCGGCGAAAAAATTCTTAGGCGCCGCCCGTTGTTTTGAAAACGGCGGCAGTTTGACGATTATCGGGACTTGTCTTGTTGATACCGGATCCCGGATGGACGATTTAATTTATGAAGAATTTAAAGGCACCGGCAATATGGAATTACATTTAAACAGAGACTTGGCCAACAAAAGAATTTTCCCGGCCATTGACGTCATTCTTTCCGGGACCCGTCAGGAAGAGATCCTGTTTGACGAGGTAACTTTGAAAAGAGTCGTCACCTTAAGACGCATGCTGGGACTTTTAGGGGACGAAGCCGCTGTCCAAACCGAAGCCTTGGTTGATAAATTAGGGAAAACCTCTTCGAACAAAGAATTCTTAGAGAGTTTAAATAAGGGTTAAGGAGAATTTCTAATTATTCTAATTTCTAATTAATCTAAAAAATCCCCAATTTCCAATCTTAGAAATTAGGTTAATTAGGTTAATTAGGAATTGTTATAGTTTTGTAGTCTTTTGACATCTTTACAATGAGTTTTTTATTTGCTATGGTGAGTTTCCATGAAACCCGATTTGCTTTGGGAAGATTTTTGTTTATTTCTAAGGTGTGTTCGTTACTCTTTACAAACAAGATTAAACTCTTGGTTGGCGAGATTTGAAATCGGTAAGGGTTTTTTGGTTGATTTTCTCCTGGCGCGGCGTGGCACTTACTCCAGACCTTTTTTACACCTCTCTTTGGCGGTTTTAATTGGGGTGGGACTGGTGGTCGCGCCGGTCGTTGCCACGGCTTACCCCGGGGTGCAGGATGAAATCTCGACCTTTACGCCGCCCTCGGCCGTTTTGGGCGCTTTAACGACAGCGACCAACGAAACCTCAACCTTAATCTCCGATAAACCCAGAGATCAAGTGATTTCTTATAAAGTCCAAAAAGGGGATACCTTAGGCGCGATTGCCGAAAAATTCGGCGTTTCGATTGACACCATCAAATGGGCGAATCTGAATTTAACCGGCGGGGTGGAGCATTTATCAATCGGTCAGGAAATTAAAATTCCGCCGGTCACCGGCATTGTTCATAAAGTTAGGGCCGGGGAAACGATCTACAGTCTGGCCAAATATTACAAAACCGACGCCCAGAAAATTCTTAACTTTCCTTTTAACGATTTTGCCGATCTGGACACTTTTGCTTTAAATATCGGCCAAAGTTTAATTATTCCCGACGGGGTTATGCCTGAGGCGCGGCCGATTGCGACCTCAATGCCGGCGAAGGAGTATGCCGGCGGGACAGGCGAGTTGATCTGGCCGGTTGGCGGCAGCATTACGCAAAGACCCGTTTGGTACCATATGGCTTTGGACATTGCCGACTCGTCGGCGCCGGGGATTGCCGCGGCCTCTTCGGGTAAAGTTATTCTGGTCGAACGCCAAAGGTACGCTTACGGTTGGCACATCATTGTTGACCACGGTTTGGGTTTGTCAACCCTTTACGCTCATTTATCGGATATTTACGTTGAGGCGGGCCAGACCGTCAGTCGCGGGCAAATCATCGGGAAGATGGGTTCAACCGGAAGATCAACAGGGACACATCTGCACTTTGAAGTCCACAAAAACGGCGTGGCCGTTAATCCTTTCTCCTTCCTCAAGTAACACTCTTCCTGCCATAAGCAGAGCTTTTACTTCGTAAAAAGCAGAGCTTTTACTTCGTAAAAAATTGCGAGGTATTCTTGAAGCGCCGAATAACAACCCTTTTAAGAAGCAGATGGAGATGGAGAGGGGGACTTCTCTTTCTTTGTTCCCGAAGAAGTGGCGACCGGGGGAGCGGCATTTTCCGGCAGTTTGAGGGGCGGGTTAAGAACGGCCGAAGAAGTGGCCGGTTCGGTTAAGGTTTCCGGCTGGCCCGAAGGCGCTTCTTTGGTTTCTTCTTTAGGCAGTTTGGTTCGTAAATCATCAAGTTCCTTTTTAGCTTTCCGATAATCGTTGGAATTTGGCTCAACCAAGCCGAGTACCCGCTCCATGGCCGCCACTGCCTCTTTAATTTTACCGGTCTCTTTTAAGGCGGCCGCTAAATTATAATAAGCGTTGGCGAAATCAGGCTTGAGGTTTATGGAAAGATTAAATTGGCGGATGGCCTCGTCATAATTTTTAGCCGAGAAAAAGAGGCTGCCCAAGTTAAGACGAAGTAAAGGATTGGTGGGATCCAAAGCGATGGTCTGATTATAAGCGGCCAGCGTCCACTGATCCGCGCCCTGGGCGGCATTAACAAGCGCCTGGTAAATGCTGGTCAGATTTTCCCAGTTGTTGATGCGGTTTGGTCCGAGGTTAACGGCGGCCTTAGCTTCCGCAATCGCCTGCTGAATCAGACCGGAGATATCTTGCCGATCCTGATCGGTTAAATCTTTTTTTGCGGATAAAGCGTTAGCCAGGGCTAAATTGGTTTGAGAATAAGTCAAACGATAATTTTCGCTTTGGGGATTCAAATTAATCGCCTTAATCTGCAGATTGTAAGCATCCGTGCCTCGGTTTTGCGCCAGGGCGGAAAGCGATTGACGGAAATAATAATCGGCCAGCCAAAACCGGCCGAGGCCGTAAAGAGAGACGGCTGAAAGAAGAATCACCACGGTCAGCAAAATTTGCGTGGCGGTTTTGGATCCAAACTTCACCTCGGTTGTGACGGTTTGATTTGCCAATAAGCCTAAAAATAAATAAAGAACGAATAAAAGAAGAGAAACGGCCGGGACAAAGAAAAGAAAAAGAAAGGAGAAGAGAAGGGGCAGAAAAACAAGGTATTTATTTTTGGTCAGGCGGACGGTTCTTAGGATCAAAAAGAGCCAGGCGAAAAGACCAAGAAGCCCGGTTGTCGTTAGGACATAAAAATAATGATTGGAGGACAGACCGAAACGGACATTCCAAAGATTGGTCGAATTGAGGCTTATCGGCCGGCCGGCGGTAAAAGCGGCCAGATAATTATCCAAACCGACGCCTAGAAAGGGAAACCGCTTCAGGGCCTCGACCGCCACAAACCAGCCCGCGGAAAAAGGCAGAAATAAAGGTTTGGCGGTTGTCAATAATTGATAAAAAGTGACCCCAAGACCGCAAAGGATTAAAAGCAGAGCGAAATATTCAAGCGGTTGTTTCTTTTCCCATTCATGCCAAAATTGGGGGAGATAGAAACTTAAAACCAAAGCCAAAAAGAGACCCAAGGATAAAGGATTACCGGCCGGGGTAAAGGTCGTGGCCCGCATAAAGGCAAAGAAGCTTTTTTCGGGAATCAAAGTTTCGCCGACGCCGATAAACTGATAAATGGCGGCAAACGAGAGTAAACTGGCGCTGCCGACAAGGGCTAAGGATATGCCTTTTGTTAAGGAAGTTTCCTTGACCAGAAAATAGAGGACGGTTAGGGCTAGAATCAGGCCGAGACCTTGGGGCATGATTAAAGCCTCGATTTTATTGGTTGAAACTAAAAAATAAACCAAAGCATAGACCAAAAGAATTAAAACTACGGGTAAATCCAAAGAAGACCGCGTGAAGGCAATCTCCTGTTTTTGGTAAGCGCGAAAAGCCCAAGTCACCATCAGGATCAAAAGATAAAAGGACAGAAAGATAAATTTATTAAAATCGTAAAATTCCGTGGTTAAGGGCAAAAAAAAGAGCGGCAGGAAAAAGACTAAACCCAAAATGCCTCTTTCTAAGATTTTATCAAGCATAAGCGGCCAGTTCCTTTCGGTGAATTTCTTCAAGTTTTTTTAAATTTTTAAAATCATCTTTGGTTGGCATATCAGCCTTAATGTCCTGAACATCTCTTTTAATATCAAGAACATCTGTTTCCACCTTGTCCAGCCGGCCATCCACCTTGTCAGCCCGATCCTCAAGCCTCTCGAGTCGTTTATTAACCGCAGAAAATTCTTTTTCCAAATAGGGACCGGCTAAGTCTGCCCAAAAATCACCCAAAGCTTTGATGATTTTTTTATCAACAAGACTACCGATATTTTCAAGGTCTTTTTTAGTGAGCATCTTTTTAATTTTAAAGTCCAACCTTTATTTAGTCAAGATATCAAACTAGGTTAATTTCCGACAATGAACCAGTCGAATTTAATATCGGCGGAACTGGTGGCCGAAACGCCAACGGCAAATTCGCCGCTTCTTTTTTCGGTCACGGTCAGGACCTTGTCGGTTAAGGTCGTCGGGGTCAATAAAATCCGGGCGGAGGCGGTGGCGGCCTCGGCCGAGATCGTGGCGACAAGCTGGCCGGCCAAAAGACTGGCCGAGCCGGCGGTTTTGGCGCCCAGAACCTTAAATTCTTCGGTTTCCACCTTTTTGGCGGTAAGCGTGCCTTCAACCTTGACGTTGCCTTTTTGATCAATCACGATTTTTTGCCCCATCATTTCAATGTTGCCCAATGCTGTGGCCTGCAATTTCAAGGGGAGTGCTAAAGTTTCGATGGAACCTTCAAGACCGTTAACGACCAAAAGGCCGTTGGTGATTTTGCCGGTGAGACCCAGGTCGGAAAGAAGCGTCCGGCCCAAAACCGTTAATTGGCCGGACAAAGTCGCGTCTTTGCCGGTGAGATTTACCAGACTGGCCGAAATCGTGGCTTGGGTACTTAAGCCGAGGGTCAAAAGAGAAATTTGGTTTTTAAGCTCGGCGGTTATCGAAGCCAGCCTCGCCTCAGACGAGGCCAGAGTCGAGTCTAGGCGGGCATATTTATTGTCCAAATTCGAAATCCGAAAATCTAAATCCGAAACTTTTGTTTCGAAATTCGAGTTTAGTGCTTCGAATTTTTGCTTGGTGAGATTGCCGTTTTCGTCGAGTTTGACAGAAAGGGAAGTTAAACTACCGCTTTGTGTGGCGATTTGCCCTTGTTGTTCCTTGATGGCGTTGACGGTAAGCGCCACGACTGATGTCGTGTCCAAGCTCCAATAACCGCTATCCTGCAAAGCACTGGCTTCAGGAAGGACACTTTTGACATTCTGTGCCGAGAAGCCGACATGAACAAAGTCTTCGCCTTTATAAGAAAAGCGTATCGGATTGAGTGCCGAGAGCGCGCTAAGGCCTCCCTGATAATAGCCATAAATGTTTTTCAGGTTCTCATCTGACGTGCAGATAATATCTCCTGAAGTGTTAGCCGAGAGGGTGCCGGCGGTTTTACAACCTGCTTGGCGGATGGTGCCGTTGACATCTAATTTCTGCCCCGGCCCTGTCGTCCCGATGCCGACGTTGCCAGAAAGAATTGCTGAAGCTCCCATTGTTTCTTGAGCAGGGTCAATATAGTAGTTTCCATTCTGGTCGGCAAAAACAGTCGCCCTGACCTTGCCGTTCACGTCGAGTTTTTCTGCTGGCGCTGTCGTCCCGATGCCGACATTGCCGCCGTTTGTTATAGTCATGCGTACCGTATTATTCGTCTGTAGTTCAATGAGACCATTTGTAGCATCAGTGCCACCTATTAGCTGAAGTTTATAAAAACTACTGTTTATCGCCAGTCCACCGGCACTATTATCTTTAATAGTCTGACCGTTTGCGAAACCTATCTGTACAGGCTGGTCAAGACTAAGGTTGCCAGCGTAATGAGACGTACCGTTTACATCTAACTTTGCCCCCGGCACCGTTGTCCCAATACCGACGTTGCCGCTACCATTCCAGGTTAAAACTGGCGTTCCGATTGTACTACTAACGGCTGCTTGATAACCTAGAGACCAAGCGCCTGTACCACCATAACTTTCTGTTTGAATGGTTCCATACTTACTTCCGTTAGAAGTGAAGGAAATATCGGTTGCATTGATAGAACCGTCAGTGGCCATGTTAAGATAGGGAGTTTGAACGGAAGTAGAAAACTTAGAATTTCCAACAACGTCTAATTTATATCCCGGCCCCGTCGTTCCTATACCGACATTGCCGCCCCATGGATTAAGAGCCAGATTTTTTGCTGCAGTTCCTGCATCGAAAGTCTGGATTTCTCCAAAATCCGCAGTGTCATCATAGCCAATAAATAAAGCCTTCAGTGGATGAGAAGTCCCAGATATGCGCAATTGGGTGTTCTGATAGGTGGAAGCTATATCCACATTTTTAGAAAGATGGAGTAGGGCTGCAGGTGCCGTCGTCCCGATGCCGACGTTGCCGGTTGATTTTATGACAATCGCGTTTGTATCAAGCGACCCAGCATTGCTAACCCTAAGATAAGTATCTACGCCAGTGGCTGAGTTATCCACGAAGAAATTTTGAGTTCCATTAGAGCGGATATAATTTGACCCTAATTGTGTATAAAGAGCGGTTGTGTTTGAAGAACGAATGGTGCCATATACATCCAATTTTTCGCTCGGTGCTGTCGTTCCAATACCCACGTTCCCCCCGAAGTAATTGGTTCCTCCGGCGGAGTAGAGAGCAAAGTTGTTGGTGCCCGCAGATTGAGTGTTGACATACAAGCCATAATTATTGGTCAAGGAGGAACCGGCATTGACGGTGGGATTGTCAACGTAAAGTCCATAAAGATTGGTGATTGAAGAGGTGGTGCCCACCCCAATGTTACCAGAGACATAATCAACAAAAAGATTGGTCAGTTGGGGAGAAGTGCCTCCTATGCCGATGTTTGGCCGGTTGTACATGCCGTAGATTGAAGTCACCGGTGTCGCCGAGTTCATGGTTCCCGTGTAAGTGTTATCCAACTTTGTTTGGTAGTAAGTCCCGGCCGAAGCCGCGGTGACTGTTTGAGCCACCTCTAAACTTCCTCCCGGACTGGTGGTGCCAATACCGACGTTGCCAGTAAATATTCCATTGCCCACTACATGGAGCGGAGCAGCCGCTGTTCCATCTGCGGTTGACCCTCCAATCCATAAACTTCCATCTGAAGTTTTAAAAACGAACTTGTTATTACCGCCCGTATTTTTGATTGCTAAGGTATCGGAATTCACTTTAACATCGACAGCATTAATAATCGATTGCGCACTCATATCCAACGTCCCTGCTAGTTTAAGATTGCTCGCTGTCAGCCAAGTGCCGTCATCACCAAACTTTCTTGTGGTTTGGAGAGTTGCGTTGCCGGGATAAAATCCTCCGTGGGAATAAACACTATCTGTGAACCTTCCGAGTCCAGAGACATCAAGTTTGTATCCTGGCCCCGTCGTCCCGATGCCGACATTGCCGCCCGGCATTAAGGCCAGATTTTGCGAGGCGGCAGTGATAATTTGGTTAGGACCGGTACCGGTAAAGGTCATGCCGGAACCGTTGCCGGTTAAATTCAAAGCGGCACTGTTGGCGTAAGAATTGGTGAGTTGATTATTCATGGAAAGGGTCGTTATGCCCGAGACGGCACCAGTCGTTGTTAGATTGAAGGCGTTTGAGACTAAAGAAAGATTGCCGGTGGCGTTGCCGATGGCGGTCGCCGAGGTTCCCGTGGCGTTGAGATTGGTGGTGCCGGTGACGGTTAAGCCGCCGGTTCCCTGAATTAGACCTGATCCGGAATTAACACCAACCGCCGTGACCGCGCCGGCCGAGGAAACCTGAAACTGGGAAGTAGCGCCGACCGACAAAGGAGCCGAGGGAGACGTGGTGCCAATACCGACAGAATCTCCAATGGTGGCCGGAGCCAGATTTGTCCCGTTTCTTTGCCAGTAGCCTAAAGACCCGGTGGTGGGAATGGTTGAGGTTAGGTTTTTTGAAGCATCGGTGTAAACTCCAGAGGAGGCGGTTAAGGTTGCGACATTCACCAAAGAGGTGAAGGAGGCGGTGGAGCCTACGCCTAAAGTCCCGTTGACTTCCAGTTTGTAGGCCGGACTGGTGGTGCCAATGCCAACGTTGCCGCCCGGCATTAAGGCCAGATTTTGCGAGGCGGCAGTGATAATTTGGTTAGGACCGGTACCGGTAAAGGTCATGCCGGAACCGTTGCCGGTTAAATTCAAAGCGGCACTGTTGGCGTAAGAATTGGTGAGTTGATTATTCATGGAAAGGGTCGTTATGCCCGAGACGGCACCAGTCGTTGTTAGATTGAAGGCGTTTGAGACTAAAGAAAGATTGCCGGTGGCGTTGCCGATGGCGGTCGCCGAGGTTCCCGTGGCGTTGAGATTGGTGGTGCCGGTGACGGTTAAGCCGCCGGTTCCCTGAATTAGACCTGATCCGGAATTAACACCAACCGCCGTGACCGCGCCGGCCGAGGAAACCTGAAACTGGGAAGTAGCGCCGACCGACAAAGGAGCCGAGGGAGACGTGGTGCCAATACCGACAGAATCTCCAATGGTGGCCGGAGCCAGATTTGTCCCGTTTCTTTGCCAGTAGCCTAAAGACCCGGTGGTGGGAATGGTTGAGGTTAGGTTTTTTGAAGCATCGGTGTAAACTCCAGAGGAGGCGGTTAAGGTTGCGACATTCACCAAAGAGGTGAAGGAGGCGGTGGAGCCTACGCCTAAAGTCCCGTTGACTTCCAGTTTGTAGGCCGGACTGGTGGTGCCAATGCCAACGTTGCCCGAATTGGCGATGACAAACTTCGGCGTGCCCGAGGCCGAGGCGGTAAAAAGATCCTGATTTTGGATTTGGTTAACAATTAGGGCCGCCTTGCCGGAGGCGGTAATCCCGGAATCGGGATTGATGAAAAAAGTGGGCGCGTTCGTCGAGAGCCATTTCGAGGTTGAATTCCAGCGTATCTCGGCATTAGTGGCCGGCACACCTCGTTCAAAGGTTAAGGTAATGTCTTGGGTGTCAGTGGTGGCGTTAGCCGAACCAATCAGCCAATCGTAAGCAGAAGTCGCTCCGGTAACAACCGTGCCTGATAAATTTGTCGCCGTCACGGTATCGGCCCAAACATTAAGCCACCGGCGGGTGTTTGAGCCAAGATTGTAGTTAGAGCCGGGATTAGGAACTAAATCACTGTTAACATAACCGTTAACCGTTAAGCTGTCAGAAGTTGTCGCTCCCAAGATGACGGAACCGTTTAAATAAGTCGCTCCCGCCACTTGCAAAGCGTAAGCACCGGGGTTGGTTGTGCCTATACCCACATTGCCTTCAACGATCAATCCTGAAGTAGGAGCGGCAATGTTCCCGTAGGAAGCACCAATAGAAACATTGCTTAAGACCCCAAGCTTTGATCCGGGAGTGGTTGTGCCGATGCCCAAATTACCGGTAAGATCAGCATTCCCAGAAACGGTGAGTTTATTCGCCGGAGTGGTTGTGCCGATGCCGACGCGGGAGTTTTGCGTATCTAAGGAAAGAAGCGAAGTTTCAAAACTTAAGGCATTGACAGTGGTGTTTTTCAAGTCAACATTTGTCGCTTGAGTCGAAAGATCTAAAGTCGGGGAATCAATCTTGACGGCGGTTGAGCCGGAAAGTTTGATGGTCGGTTCGGTTAAGGTGATGATTCCGTCGGTGGTATTGTCAATGGTGGCGTTGTTAACCAAGGTCAAAAGTCCGGTGTTGGCCACGGTCAGCCGTGAGCCGATGGTAAAAATACCACTGCCCAGAAAGGTAAAAGCATTATTGTCGGTGGCACTGCCGAATTCTAAAAGATTAGTGCTGCCGGTTAATTTAAAAATATTATTTAAGCCGTCATCGCGGAGAGTAAAATTGGAGCCATCTCCATATTGGATGATTCCGGCGCCGTTAAAATCCAAAGTGGCCGCGCCTAAGTTTAAGGCCGTCGTCGAAACGGAATTGATGGTCGGCGCGTTGATAACCAAAGTGGGATTAATGGAAGTACTGCCCAGGGTAATTTTCTCGCTTGAGTTAGTCGTATCTATATTGATATAGTCATTGGTGCCCTCTTGAAGATCAAAAGCATTGATGGTGTTGTCAGGGAGATTGATGGTGGTGGTTCCGGAAACCGTCAGCGTATCAGTGGTTGAATCGCCCAAGATACTGTTGCCGCCAACGGTTAAATTACCACTCGTTTCAATATTGCCGGTGGTCGCTAAAGTTGTTCCCTGGACCGTGAGGGAACCGCCGATACTGACCGCATTGGAAAAATCCGCATCCTTAGACCAAATCTTAAGCCAACGTAAGGGCGTTGTGCCGTCGCCTAAATTATATTTATTGTTTTCCGCGGGGTTAAGATCCGACCCAAGTTGGCTGGCGGACAAAATCAGTTTGGCATTATCAATTTTTAAATTACCGGAAATGGTTGCCGCTCCGAGAAATTCTGCCTGGCCGCCGACTTTGAGCGTGTTTTTCAGGTTGGCGTCATTGACAAAGAGGGTGGCAAAACGTTTACTCGTTAGACCAAGCGAACCCAGGCTGTCGTCGGCAGGATAAAAGTTGGCGCTGTTGTCGCCTTTGATCGAGCCGGCGCCTGAAAAAAGGTTGGCGCTGGGAAAGCCCGCGGCCACCAACACTCCGGCCCCAGACCCCTTAAAGGCCGAAGACGAACCGGCGGCAAGTTCCGAGCCAAGTTGAGATTCTGAAGAAATTTCCACCAAACTCGCGTCGTCCAGATAAATCACGCCGCCCTGATAATCAATAATTTCCAAAAAAGGGTACTTTCCTAAAGCCGCGTTTTCGTAAGTGAAAGTGAAAGGCGTCCAACCCGAAACGCCGGCAATCTCAACCGGCGCCGAAGCCGCAACCTCATCTTTGGCCAGACGAGGATAGTTGGGATCATCTTTTGCGACTTGGCCCATAAACCCAAGACGTAATTTGGGGTGGCCGAGCAAATCTTTGCTTCTTAAAAAAACCGAGAAAGAATAATGGCGGCCGTTGACTGTCGTCGTTTCCGTCTGACTAATTCCCAATGACATTCGATCGTTGCCAGTTCGATTCCCGGAATTTAGGGCGTTTAATTCCGGGAATCGGGAATCCCAAACTTTCATGGCCAAGGTTCCGCTTCTGACCGAGTCATTGCTGACATAGAAGTTTCCTTTATGAGCCATTTCGAGATAGCCCCAGCGCCAAGCCTGGCCGAATTTCGTTTTGCCCTGACCGTCGGTTCCCACCGTGTTTAGAGGATTTTCAAAGGAAGGATTAGCTAAAAGATTTTCCGAAAGGACTTGCGGTTTTAAGCCCAAGGTGGTCTCTTCGGGAATTTTAACACCGGCGACCTCCGGAAAATATAAAGAGGGTCTGATTAAATTGGCTAATTGTTGAGAAAAATAAGCGGTTAAACGCTGAAGATAATCTTTACCGTAAGGAGTTACGGCCAGTCCCACAAGGATGCCGGTTAATAAAATGATTCCCGCCAGCGTGTAGACAAATTTTCTTTGGATTCGAAAGCCAAAATTCCAAAGCCGAAAGCCGAAGGTGGGGGGTGGCGTTTTGAGACTTAAATCCTGTCCAAGAGTTTGTCCGGTAGTTTGGACTTCATACTTGAGTTTTTCCGCGGTCATGATTCTGCCAATTTCGGCCATTGTTTTGCCGGCCTTTTTTAATTCCTGGATTTTTTCCAGAAGTTGCAGGGTGTAGAAAGGGTAGTGACCTTCGGTGAAAGCATTCACTCCGACCTGTTTTCTTTGGGCATGGGGGATGAGGCCGATTTTAGTAAAATAACGCAGACGGTTATTGGGGTTCCCGCGACCAAGACCAATACCTTGTTTTTGACAAAGCAGAATTAAGTCTTTGGCGGTAATTAATCTCTCTCGGGCAGGCGTCATTTGAACTTCAATTTCTCGTTACGGCAAGGAAAATCTCTTGCCATAACTTAACTATAATAATAAAAAAGAGGTCTTGTCAAGAGGGAGCTTGAGGCTAAATTGATATGGTTAGGTAGTAAAAAGAACATGATAAAAAGAGACATGAATTTTAATTCCCGCATTTTCCCAAGATAATTTTTAGCCTTTGGGAGGCGGTAAGTTGCTATTGGTAGGGTCGGAAGAATTAGGTAGGACCAGGTCTTGGAAGAAGAATCTTGTGGTAAAAAAGTTTTATGATATAATAAATAAGTTTGGCGAGGGCCATTAGCACAGTGGTAATGCGCCGCATTCGCACCCGCCTGCCGAAGCGCATGAGGGCTGGTAGCTCATTTGGTAGAGCGCTGCATTCGCATTGCAGAGGTGGGGAGTTCGAATCTCCTCCAGTCCACAAGAGCGGCGGGCAGGTTGAGGGAGGCACTAAAAAATCTGTCGATTTTTCAGTGTAAATAAGCGGTTCGAGTCCGCTCGAGTCCACTTGAAAAGACTATTCGAAGAATAAGGCTTCGCAGGTCTTTTCAAGTGCAAGCACCTTTTATTAAGAGTAAACTCTTTTGACAATGGGTTTACCCTGAAAAAAGCATAGCTTTTTTTAGGGCCCGTGGTATACCGGTAGCATGCCTCCATGGCATGGAGGAGAAGGGGGTTCGATTCCCCCCGGGTCCACCATAAAAAGCTAAGCTTTTTATGGTGTAAACACAATCAAAGTAGGACTTTTGCTTTTTTAGATTTTTTGTGTTACAATACGTCAAGTACATGTACCCGGATCATCGGTGTTCACCATCTCTCTGGTCCGCCAGTTGGCGGCTTTTCCCAGGAGCATGGAGGAAACGAAGCTTCTGGGAATTTAACCAGGGAGGGAGGTGAAATAAAAAATGGCTTTCCAAGATCAAACTTTAAAGTGCCGCGATTGTGGCGCTGATTTTGTTTGGACTTCCGGTGAACAAGAGTTTTATCAACAAAAAGGATTCAATAACGCTCCTGTTCGTTGCCCGGCTTGTCGTCAAACAAAACGCAGCCAAATGCAAGGCACAAGACAGATGACGAAGATTACCTGCAGCCAATGTGGTCGGGAAGACGAAGTTCCTTTCGTTCCCCGAGGTGATCGTCCCGTTCTTTGTCGTGAATGCTTTAGTAAAAGCAAGGGAATGTAATTTTGAATTATTCAAAATAAATTTCTGAAAAGTTACCCCCGCAAGGGGGTAATTTTTTATTCGGCACTTCAAGAATACATTCACCCTTAAGGGAGAATGTTATCCGCCCTGAGGCTAAATTTCCCGCAAAAATAGTTGCGGAAAAAAGACAAGAAAGCAAGATAAAAGACAAAGCCGGTCATAATTAACGCAAGGGCTTCAGGTTTAGCCGGAGAGGTCTAAAAGCGACAGAACCCTGCTTTTAGCAGACAAAAGACATGGCTGCTTGACTCTGTTTTAATTTATCCCTTACGCAAAAGACTCATTCTTAAGAATTAAAAAAGATTGATTTTTGCAGCGGTATTTTTGCCCAAAAAGAGAGAAGATGGAGTATAAGAATATCTCTTTGCGGGGATTATTAGGAAGGTTAATTGAAAATTTAATAAATTCTGCAAAATAAAGAGAATTAATTTTTGGTTTTATTTTAATTACTTTTTCTTCATTTAACTATCTATTATCTATATCAAAAGGTCTTAACTTTACCAAACAGAACAACTTTTGTTTCAAATGGTTGTAATTTTATACATATTTAATTATGCTTATGATGTTATTTGATAACTTGTCTGTGTGAAAACTTTCTCTTGTTTTTGTTTTTATCTCGTCTTTTTTAGTCTTTTAATAAGTTTTTAAATTAACTTTTTTCCCAACGGTATATGTCCCATAGTCATTGTCTCTAAGAATGGTTTACTTTAGTTTTGCCTAAATATTTTTCTTTCCCTCTTTTTCTTTTTAAGAGAAGTTATCGTTTAGCAGTCTGAAACTTACTTTGCCAGAGAACTTTTTGTTCGAATTAAGATTGTTCTGTGGCCTTATTTTTTGACAAATTTTTTTTGCAGGTTTTTGTGTTTTTCCGGTTGCATGTTGGACGAGCCTGATTTATAATGAGTAAAACGAATTATGAAAACAAAAGATCAACCACAAATAATTGAAAAAAAATGGCCCCTCGGTAAAACTTCGGGGAAACAGTCTTATCATCCAGGTGAAATTGAGATTAAATGGCAAGAAAAGTGGGAAAAGGAAAAACTTTATCGGGCCGTTGATTTTGACAAAAGACCTAAAAAATATCTTCTCGTTGAGTTTCCTTATCCTTCCGGCGAAAGATTACATGTTGGTCATGGTCGCAGCTTTACGGCCATTGATGCTTTAGCCCGTAAATACAGGATGATGGGTTTTAATGTTTTATATCCTTTTGGCTGGGACGCTTTCGGTTTGCCGGCCGAAAACTACGCGATCAAAACCGGGATTAATCCGGCCGTAACGACGACTCAAAACATTGCTAATTCTAAAAAACAAGCCAAGACTTGGGCCCTGTCTTTTGACTGGGAAAGAGAAGTCAATACCACCGACCCTGATTATTATAAATGGACGCAATGGATCTTTTTAAAACTTTTAGAAAAAGGCTTGGCCTATAGAGCGGACGTCCCGGTTAATTGGTGTCCGTCCTGCAAGACCAATTTGGCCCAGGAGGAAGTTTTAGCTGACGGGACGCACGAACGCTGCGGTTGTCAGACCGAACGGAGGATGCAGAAACAATGGCTTTTAAAAATTACCGCCTACGCCCAAAGGCTTTTGGATGACCTGAAGATTGTCAATTATTTACCCCGCATCCGTATCCAGCAGGAAAACTGGATCGGTCGAAGCGAAGGGGCCAAGATAAAATTTCCAATTTCTAATCTTGCCATTGAGGTTTTTACAACTCGTCCGGACACTTTATTCGGGGCCGTCGCTTTGGTTTTGGCGCCGGAACACCCTCTTTTAAAAATGCCGGAAATCAAAAAGAAGATGCCCAAGGAAGTGGCGGTCTATCTTGAGCGATCTCAAAAAAAGTCGGAGCTGGAAAGAACGGATCTTAGCAAAGAGAAAACCGGAGTTTTTACCGGTCTTTACGCTCTAAATCCCCTCAATAAGGAGAAACTACCCGTTTGGGTTGGTGATTACGTGATTGGCTGGTATGGAGAGGGAGCGGTGATGGTTGTTCCGGCTCATGACCGAAGAGACTATCAATTTGCGAAAAAATATCACCTGAAGATCAAAGAGGTTGTTTCCGGCGGAGAAATTCAGAAAGAAGCCTATGAAGGAGAAGGGAAGTTAATTAATTCGGGAGAATTTTCCGGTTTGTCCTCATTGGCGGCCAGAAAGAAAATTACCGACTGGTTGACTAAACGTCAGTTGGGAGAGAGAACCGTGCAATATAAGCTTCGCGATTGGGTTTTTTCGCGTCAGCATTACTGGGGCGAACCGATCCCGATTGTTTATTGTCAGAAATGCGGGACGGTTTCGGTACCGGAAAAAGATTTACCCGTTAAATTGCCTTACATGGAAAAATATCAGCCGACGGAAACCGGAGAATCACCCCTGGCAAACATTAAGGAATGGGTTGAGGTGGCTTGTCCTGAGTGCGGCGGGCCAGCACGAAGGGAGACGGACACCATGCCAAACTGGGCTGGATCAAACTGGTATTTTCTAAGATATTGTGATGCAAAAAACCAGAAAAAATTCGCCGACCGTCAAAAACTTGATTACTGGATGCCGGTTGATCTATATAACGGAGGCATGGAGCATACGACCCTGCACCTTCTTTACTCGCGTTTCATTTATAAGTTTTTAGCCGATTTGGGCGTTGTCCCAGGGCAAGAGCCTTACGCTCGCCGGCATTCGCATGGTGTTGTTTTGGGACCTGACAATCAGAAAATGAGCAAAAGCAAGGGCAATGTCATTAATCCCGACGAGATTGTTAAAGCTTACGGCGTTGATGCCTACCGGCTTTATGAGTCATTTATGGGGCCGTTTGAACAAATGATTGCCTGGAGTGACGAGGGAGTCGAGGGTTGTTACCGTTTCCTCAAAAGGGTTTGGCAATTAACCATGGGCAAAACTTCTCGCGAGAAAACCAATCCGGAATTACTTAAAGCGTTGCACAAGACGATCAAGAAAGTCGGAGAGGATTTGGAAAACTTAAAATTTAATACCGCGGTTGCCGCGATGATGGAATTTATTAATGTCTGGCAGGTTGATTTAAGGGGTTTGAACAAAAGCGATTTAGAGAAATTTTTACTGATCCTGGCGCCTTTTGCTCCTTATTTAACCGAGGAACTCTGGCAGAGAATAAACGGACAAAATCATGCGCGATCGCGCGTCAATTTATCCATTTTTAGCCATGAGGAAAGGTGGTCTATCCATCAGCAACCGTGGCCAAAATACGACCCCAGGGTAATTCAAGAAAAAACGGTAACGATGCTTATTGAGGTAAATGGAACAGTGAGAGAGAAGCTAGATATCGGGTATCAGATATCAGGCGTCAGGAAGGAAGTAGAGAAGTTAGCAGAGGCAAGCGAAAAAACCACTAAATATTTAGCCGGCAAAAAAGTTAAGCAGGTAGTTTTTATTCCCGGGAAATTAATTAACTTTGTTACCAATTGTTAAGATCGCTTAGGGATTGGTTTCACCACCACCGCATGATAACCCTCTGCTTGGTTACCATTTAAATCAAAAGCCTGTGGAATAATCCTGACACTTTGATAATCACCGGTTTTTTTAATTCAGCGGCAATTTCCTCTACAGGTTTAGAAAAGAGGTGTGGTGTCGGTGTTTTGCCGTCCCAGGAATTTGTAAAAAATACTTCTCCTGGTTTCATAAAATTTCGTAATTTTATTAGCCCCTCATTTTCTTCCTCTTTTGGTTTAATTTCTAGTATTTTGTCTATGTTATCTTCCACAATACTTACCTCCTTTTCTATCCTATTCTCTCTCTCTCTCTCTCTCTGCTTTCTTTTTGTCAAGTTTAGCGTAAAGTTTGCGCGATCGCGCGTCAATTTATCCATTTTTAGGCATGAGAAAAGAGTTGACAAATTTAATAGAGAGACTTAATAATAAAGTTAATGCGTAGTTTGACTAAAAAAATACTTCTTCTTTTAGCCGCAGGTTTAGATGAGATAGCTGATTGGGATAAGACGTTGACCAGTCCATATCTTTCTCTTAAATTCATCTCATATAAAGACGATTATTTTCAAAAAATAATCAGACAAATGCTTAAAGCAGGTCAGATAGAGAGAATTGTTAAAAGAGGAGAACCTTTTTTTAGAGTTACTTCCAGAGGGAAAATTAAACTGGTTTATGACATTCCTTTGGCCAAAAGATTTGGGCAAAAATGGGATGGAAAATGGCGGATGGTGATTTTTGATATTCCGGAGATTTCCAAAACCAAAAGAGACGGACTGCGCAGAAAGCTTAAGGAACTTGGTTTTGCACAGTGGCAAAAGAGCGTTTATATTACCCCTTTTGACGTGGCAGTGGAATTAGCAGAACATCTTGGAGTTAATAATTTATCGGATAACGCCATTGCTTTGGAAGCCAAAAAAATCTTCGTTGGCGACGAAAAGGAGATGGCCAATAGGCTTTGGCGTCTTGATGATCTAAATTTGAAATATCAAAATTTTGTAGAAAAATACCAAAAAGAGAAAGACAAAAAGTCGTGGGAAGAGGAATATTTGGCGATTTTAGAAGTTGATCCATGTTTACCAAGCGATCTTTTACCACAACCATGGTGGAAAAATCAAGCAAAAAAATTGGTCTATGGATAAAATCATGCGCGATCGCGCGTCAATTTATCCATTTTTAGCCTTGAGATTTAAGAGTAAAAACTAGTTAAATTGACACAAGGAATATACGAATAATTAAGAATAATAGAATAAAGAATGAGACATAATGGACAATAAGTGATATGACCGACAAAGAGACAGAATTTACTGATCCCGAAGCGGAAGAGAGAATTATTAACACCAGTAAAATTTATGAGTTTATTGCCTTTTATAAAATCCCACTTGTTTTCGCTTTGCTGGCAGTTTTTCTTTTAGTCGGAGCGGTTCTTCTTTGGCAATCAAATAAGGAAAGTGCCAGGGTTATTTTTACTCGGGAAAATGAAGCTAATCTAGGGGCATCCGTTAGCGCCCAAATTAAAGTTGACGTTGAAGGCGCCATTGTCAGCCCCGGCGTTTATGAACTTGTCTCTGGCAGTCGTATTCAGGATCTGCTAATTAGGGCCGGTGGTTTAAGTGGTGAGGCGGACAGAGAGTGGATTAGTCAGAATTTAAACCTAGCGGCCAAGCTTATTGACGGAGGTAAAGTTTATGTTCCCAAGATGGGGGAGAGGAAGACGGGAGAAGCGATATTAGGATATGAAGATATAGCGAATAAAATCAATATCAATAACGCCAGTTCAAGCGACTTGGATAAACTTTCCGGGGTTGGTCCGGTTACGGCGCAAAAAATTATTGACGGCCGACCCTACCAGGCGATTGAAGACCTGTTAAGCAGAAAAATTATTAACAAGTCAACTTTTGAAAAAATCAAAGACAAAATCAGCGTCTATTAAATTCTTAAAAGCAATTTTTGAAAAACATACTCATTCCCATTTTTCTTGTCTCTATTTTCTTTTCTTGTCAAAATTTTTGGCCTGTTTTTGGTGAAACTCGATCAAAATATAGATTAACTAATACAAAAACGACGAATATTTTCAGCCAGAAGACCAATAAGCTTTTACCGGAGCCCCAGGCCGCTCTTTTAAACGGAATTTTGTGGGGGACGAAAGAGACGATGCCTCGTGATTTTTACGAGGCGCTCCGTCGAACCGGAACCCTGCATGTCATTGCTCTCTCGGGGATGAATATCACGATTTTAGTTGCCCTGATAGGCAAATTAACTCTTTTTTTGGGCCGGAAAAAATCCATTTTCATTACTCTTTTAAGTATTTTTGTCTTTATTGGCTTCGTCGGCCCTTCGGCTTCGGTTGTTCGGGCCGGTATCATGGGTTCTTTGACGCTTATTGCCGTTTATTTTGGCAGACGGGACTGGAGTTTGCTAAGTTTGGTTTTGGCCGCCGGAATCATGTTAATTTTTTTTGCAAACTGGCTGACCGATGTCGGTTTCCAACTTTCCTTTTTGGCGACATTGGGCATTATTCTTTTTGCTTCGAAACCGGAAAGCCAAAAGACAAGGGGAGTAGGGCAAGAAATTTTGAAAAAGACGAAGGATAATTTACAAACGACTCTGGCTGCTCAAGTTTTTACTTTGCCGGTAATGTTAATTACTTTTAAGCAGCTTTCGCTGATTGCGCCGGTCACGAATGTCTTGGTTTTATGGATTGTCCAGCCGATTATGGTTTTGGGCTTTATCTTAAGTCTTCTGTCTTTAGTTTTTTGGCCTTTAGCTTATCCTTTGGCCTGGATTATTTGGTTGCCTTTGACTTATTTTATCGAAGTCGTTGAGTTGACAGCCAGAATACCCTTTGCGGCCATAAATTTTTAGGCGAGCGAAAGCGGCCGCCGGTTATGAATTTTTTCACTCCACGTTGTCTTGTTTAGATTAATGTTTTAGCGCACTAGCACGTTAGCAATTTTAAAACGATGGCGCAGCCGTAATGAGTGGAGATGTCAAAAATTATAACCTGGCGTCCTTGTGTTTATTGAGGGGCCGGCGGTCAACAATTTTAGAGGAGTCACACTTACCTTTAATGGATATTAAATTCAGCAATACTTGAATCTAAGACTAGGCTATAATTGACTTGAGCAGAAGTGGCGACGGAAAAATTCGTTGCCGCCAGCCCATTTTAAAAAACCATGAAAATTTCCCTTAAATATTTACTTGGGGGAGCATTAATAGGCTTTGTTTTGCTTCTGGCGGCTTTTTCTTCTTGGCCGGACGGCAAGCTCCATTTGGTTTTTTGCGATGTCGGCCAGGGAGACGCGATTTATGTAAGAACCCCAAACGGAGAGGATATTTTGGTTGACGGCGGGCCGAATGAAAAGGTGCTCGGTTGCCTGGGCAAACATATGCCCTTTTACGATCGGAAGATCGAGCTGGTCTTTTTGTCTCATCCCCAGGCCGACCATTTAAACGGTCTAAATTCTGTATTAGAAAGATATAATGTAGATTACTTTATTAGTAGCGGGACGGAAGGAAAAGGAGAAGAATATAAAAAATTAATGGATTTAATCAAAAACAATAAAATTCCTCTGAAAAAAGAAGCCGCGGGTGAAAAAATTCTTTTGGATAATTTAAGTTTTTTGGTGCTTTGGCCCTCAACTCAAGTTCTGGGCGCCCAAACGAGTCAAACCGACTTAAACGAGCTGTCTTTGGTTTTGGAACTTACCTATAACCAATTTAACGCTTTATTAACCGGAGATGCGGGCCAAGACGTGCAACAAGAAATAAGAAATCAGGAATCAGGAATTAGTGATATAAAAGTCATAAAAGTACCGCATCATGGGAGTAAAACCAGTCTCTTGTCTTCATTTCTTGAGCAAATCAAACCAAAGCTGGCGATTATTTCCGTAGGTAAAAATTCTTACGGCCATCCGACTAAGGAGACTCTAGGGATATTACGAGACAAGGATATTAGGATCTTGCGAACGGACGAAGACGGAGAAATAGAGATTGTCTCGGATGGGGAAAAATGGTGGAGAAAAAACTAGAGAGTTCTTTTAAAATCGTGGCGCTTTTTAAAAAGATTTTCCCGGAAACCACCCTCTCTAATAAATTTTTCCTCGATGGCTTTTAGAAGACGATCAAGAAGAAAACTTTGTTTATAGCAAAGAGTAATAAGAAGATTAGCCAATCCTTCGGGATTACGCGTATAGGTCATATAAGACAAATAAGACGTATAAGACTTATTTGGTAAATCTTTCGTTCGACGGATTTCTAAATTTTGCGGATTGTCTTTGTCCCAAAGGAGAAGATTTCTCTGACGAAGGAAGTCTTTAAAATCTTCCAAAAGTTCTCCAAAGCTGGCTCGGGCTATTCCGGTTAGCTTGAGATTTCCTTCAACGCTTTTCTCCAAAGATCCCTCGACGATATTTTGCTTGCCCGATCTGGCCGCTTGAACCATTTGGTCAAAGGTTCTTGATTTTTTATCAATATAGTTTTGGCAGAAAATAACCGTTAAGTCGTGGATAGTTGTGGCCAACCAATAAACAACCAAACTTTCGTATCCGCCCCTATTGGTCTTATGGGTCATATTAGTCATATTTTCGTCTTTGTCTTATCTTATTGTAGTTCTTTCCGAAAGGTAATGGAAGTTGTATAATGAGTGAAACGAATTAATCGAAGAACAGTAATAAAATCACTCAATAATTTAGCCTATATGATCCGTGATCAAATAATTGCCGATTTAAAAGAAACCCTGGAGAAAATTGGCGTTATGGGTTTTGAGCCAACCTTGGAACATCCGGTCCAAATGGAACATGGAGACTACTCTACAAACATAGCGATGGTGGCCTTTGGAGTAAAGACGGGTCTTTTAGATAAACGCGAGACCGCAATTCATAGTCCCTTCGACCTCGCTCAACTTATTGTTAATGAATATAAGAAGATTAAGCGAGATTATCTTGAGGAGATTGAACCAGTTAAACCGGGTTTTATTAATCTGTGGCTTAAAACTGACTATCTTAGCACTGAGCTTGCCGAAGTGCTAAAGGCAAAAGAGAGCTACGGTTCCGCAAAAATTGGTCAGGGGAAAACCGTTATTATTGACTATTCTTCTCCGAATATCGCCAAGCCGTTCGGCATCGGCCATTTGCGCTCCACCGTTATCGGTCAAGCCCTTTACAATCTTTATCGGTTTTTAGGTTGGAAAACGATCGGCGATAACCATTTAGGCGATTGGGGGACTCAATTTGGAAAATTGATCGTGGCGATTAAAAAATGGCACCAAGGAGAAACGCAGGGTTTGCAGATAGAAGATTTAGAAAAATTATACGTGCGGTTTCATGAGGAAGCGGAAAAAGATCCGACCCTGGAGGAAGAGGCGAGAACCTGGTTTAAAAAACTTGAAGACAAAGACAAGGAAGCCCAAAAAATCTGGCAGGATTGTATTGCGCTTTCCTTGCGGGAATTTAATCGTCTTTATCAGCTTTTAGACGTCAAGATTGATTTTGCTTATGGTGAAAGTTTCTACCAAGACAAGATGGAGGCAGTCATTAACGAAGCCAAGAAACAAAAACTGGCAGTTTTAAGCGATGGCGCCTTAATTATTGACTTGACTAACTTGAAGATGCCGCCTTTTATGCTTCTTAAATCAGATGGCGGGACGACCTACCAAACCCGGGACCTGGCCTGCATCGCCTTTAGAAAAGAAAATTGGCACCCGGATTTATATCTTTATGAAGTTGGGGCAGATCAGACGCTTCATTTCCGCCAGCTCTTTAGCGTGGCTTCAAAACTTGGTTTAGGAAAGCCGGAGCAGTTTGTTCATATAGGACATGGTTTGATACGTTTGCCTAGTGGAAAAATGAGTACCCGGCAGGGGAAAACCGTGCATTTGGAAGAAGTCCTAGACGAAGCCGTTTCCCGATCAGAAAAAATTATTGACCAGGGAGAAACAGGTCGGGGTTTAACGCCGGAGGAGAAAAAAGAGGTCAGCTTGGCGGTGGGAATCGGCGCCATTAAATATTTTGATCTTGGCCATCATTTCTCGACCGATATTCTTTTTGACTGGGAGAAAATGTTTCAGCTGGAGGGCAATTCCGGACCGTATCTACAATATACCTATGCCAGATGTATGAGTGTTTTGAAAAAAGCGGCCATCGGCCATGAATTTTTTCAAAAGGCTCCCCGCGCGCCAGAGGAAATTGCCATTTTGCGGACTCTTTATAAGTTTCCAGAAATCGTTATTTTGGCGGCGCAGACCTATTCGCCCAATCTCCTTTGCAATTTCCTTTTTGATCTGGCGCAAAAATATAATTTGTTTTATAATAAGCTTTCCATTCTCAAGGCAGAGAACCCCAAGCTTAGGGCGCAAAGGCTGGTCTTAACCGCGGCCACAAGTCAGATCATCAAAAACGGGCTGAATTTACTGGGGATAAAAGCCTTAGAGAAAATGTAAGCTTATGGAATATAAAAAAATATTATTACCTAACGGTCTCCGCTTGATTACCGTTCCGATGGAGCATGTCCAGTCGGTGACGGTCATGATCTTAGTCGGTGCCGGCAGCCGTTATGAGAAAAGGCCGATTTCCGGCCTGTCACATTTTTTGGAACACATGGCTTTTAAGGGAACGGAAAAAAGACCTTCGGCTTTTGCCATTTCTTCCGAAATCGAAGGGATTGGCGGTGAATTTAACGCCTTTACCTCTAAAGACCAAACCGCTTTTTACGTTAAAGCGGCCAGCCCAAACTTACCCGTCTTAATTGATGTTTTATCGGACATGCTTCTTAATTCTCAATTTGACAAAGAAGAGATTGATCGCGAAAAAGGCGTCATTATTGAAGAGATTAATCTTTATGAGGACACGCCATCAAGAAAGATCGGCGAGATTTTTGAAGAACTTTTATATGGCGATACGCCTTTGGGTTGGGATATTGCCGGTCGTAAAGAAACGATTGCCCAAATTCAAAGAGCCGATTTTATGGAATACATTAACGGTTTATACGCGCCGGAGAACACAGTAGTGGTTATCGCGGGCGGGATCAGCCGGCAAGAGCCAAAAATTAAGGATTTAGTCGTTAAGAGTCTTGGGGGCTGGCAGAACAAAAAAACCTGGACTTTTCTGCCTGCCTTAGACAAGCAAGATAAAGCCCAAGCCAAAATCGTTTATAAAAAAACCGAACAGGCTCATTTGGTTTTAGGCGTTCGGGGTTACAATCTTTTTCATGCCGATCGTTATGCTTTGGGAATTTTGGCCACGATTTTAGGCGGGGGCATGAGTTCGCGGCTTTTTATTCAGGTTCGCGAAAGACGGGGTTTGGCCTATTATGTTCATTCCGTGGCCGAACATTACGCTGATGTGGGGCATCTGGTGACTTTAGCCGGAGTTGATTTGGAGAAAATTGAAGAAGCGATCAGGGTTATTCTAGAAGAATATCGAAAAGTATCAAAAGCAAAAGATATATCTCAAAAAGAGCTTATTAAAGCCAAGGAATTCTTAAAAGGCCGTTTGATTTTGGAACTGGAGGATAGCCGTTTTACGGCTTCAATCTTCGGTTCGGGCGAGATTTTGGAAAATCGTGTGAAAACGCCGGAGGAAATGATGGAAAAGATCGATCGGGTTAAAAAAGAAGATATCCAAAGGGTGGCCGATGATGTTTTCAGAGAGGCAAAGCTTAATTTGGCGGTGATCGGTCCTTTTAAGGATGGACAAAAATTTAAGAATTTGCTAAAGTTGTAAATTAGATGGAAAAAACCGTTATTTTAGTTAAACCGGATGGTGTGCAAAGAGGCTTAATCGGCCAAATTATGGCCCGTTTTGAAAAGGCCGGTTTTAAGATGATTGCCGCCAAATTAGTTTGGCTGAACGATGAACTCCTGAATCAATGGTACGCGCATCATCTGGACAAACCTTTTTTTCCGGCCCTCGCGGCTTTTATGAATGAAACGCCGGTTATGGCTATGGTTTGGCAGGGTGAAGACGTTGTTAGTCAAGTTAGGAGAATGAGCGGGGCGACTGATCCGGCGAAAGCCGAAAAGGGAACGATTCGTGCCGACTTAGGCACTGAAATTCAAAGAAATGTCGTCCATATCTCTGATAGCCCGGAATCGGCAGCCAAAGAAATAAAGCTAATGTTCTCTCCGGAAGAAATCCTTGAGTATTGAACCTTTAAAGAGGATTTTTTCTTTCCTCAAGATCGGTAATAAAACCTCTAAGGGTAGACCAACGACATTTGTTTCTGAACCGATAAGCTTAAATTTTCCTTTCATCATCGCATCACCGATCGAATAAGCTCCAGCGTGGGTCGTCACCGCGGCCGTTTGGACATACTCGTTAATCCATTTTTGGGTAAACTGACGGAAAATTACGGTTGTTTTAACGGCTTTTTGATACACTTTTTTTGATTTTGTATTAAAAATATAGACTCCGGTAATAAATTCATGAGTTTGTCCGGCAAGAAGCTGTAAAATTTTCTTGGCTTCGCTTTTTGATTTTGGTTTGCCAAAGGTTTTGCCCCGGAAATAAACCATGGAGTCCGCCGCAATGATCAACTTTAGTTTCTTAATCTCCTTATCTCTTAATATCTTGACCACGGCCATGGTCTTGGCTTTGGCAATTTTTTGCACTAATTGGAGCGGATCTGGGTCTTGATATTTTTCTTCGTCGATGTGAGCCGGAATAACCGTAAAAGAAGGTCCCAGTTTTTCCAGGAGCATTTTTCTTCCCGTCGAAGCTGAAGCCAGGATGATTTTCATTTTTGGTCGGGGTGGAGGGAATCGAACCCTCTATCTCACGGTCCCGAACCGTGCATGTTACCGGTACACTACACCCCGAATTAAGCAAATAACTTATAATTCGTTTTGCTCATTATATGGCAATTTATGTTAGAATACAAACAGTATGTTCCCGTAGCTCAACTGGAGAAGAACCTGGCTTTCGCCAGAACCTTGAAATATTTGCGCCCTTGTAGCTCAACTGGACAGAGCAGTCCCGTCCTAAGGGAAAGATTGCAAGTTCGATTCTTGCCAAGGGCGCAAATATTTTAGAGCAGTCGCGTCCTACTTGTCTCGCCGTAGCCTTAGCGAAGGCGGAAGGGAAAGATTGGCTGTTCAACTCAGCCCGGGGATGTCCTTTCAGCGTAAATTAATGGAGTAAAGATTAGCCATGCCGCTAAATTGCGGGCCTGTCGGTCGGTTGTATGAGGTTAAAACCAAGAGTTTGCTGCCCGAAGGCGAAGGACCGACAAATTTTTCAAAAGGGCCGTTGTAGACCGTTGATTTATTCGTTCCGTCATATTCCATAAGCGAAATCTTATCCGACTCGACGGCAATTAAGTGTCTCGAGCTGGGGAACCACGACAATAAAGCTCCGTCTTTTTGGATTTCAAAATTTTTATCTTCTTTCAGGTCGTAGATATAGGTTGCTCCCGGTTTAAGAATTCTGACTTCCGGCGTAGAGTTAGTCGCGATTGGGGCTGGTGTTAAAAATTGGGCTAGAGTCGCCGAAGCCGTGGCTTGATAGAGAAGTTTCGTTTCGTCAGGCGAAAAAGCGAAAATCTTCGCGCTTTCGGTGGCTATTTTGGCCATCTCCGGAGGTAAAAGAATCATTTTCTCGGTTTCTTTTTCTTTTTCCAAAAGAGCCCAATCTTTTAAAAGGTTTTTCCAGCCATCCCAGCTTAGAGGCACGGCCGTGCTCGTTTTTTCACCCTCTAAAAGATAACGGTTCGCACCGATGGAGACTAGGATTTGTTTGGAATCCGGTGACCAGGCAAATGTTCCCTGAGCAAAATCCAAGCCGGAGCTTGATTTGGCTAAAAGCAGGGGATCACGCGAAAAACCCAAGGGCTGTGAATTTAAATTAAACACCCAAAGTCCCGCCTTCACTGAAATTTCGTTGGTTGAACCGGTTTTAAGAGGTATGGCGTAGACGATTTTCGTGCCGTCCGGAGAAAGAACCGGCGCAATCACGCCGCTGGTTGTTAAGGGTGAAAGGGAAGGGGTGCTTGGGAAAAGCATGGTTTGCGTTTCGGTTACAACTTCACCCTGAACGCGCAATTTTTTCTCCCAGGACAAAAACCCCTCTTTCGTGATTTTTACCTGATACCAGCCGGGAGAAAGAGCCAGAGTGTTATTGGTGGCCGTTTTAAGATTACCATCAAGCCAAACCTGGGCGCCGGTCGGATCGGAACTGACGACCAAAAGGCCGGTTGAGGAAAGGTTTTTTTGGCCAGGATTAAAACGGTAACCGCGGCCAAAAGCAATCACGGCCAAGGTCGTGGCGATCAGGGCCAAAATTAAGAAAATTGTTGTTATGGCTCTTTTCATAAACATTGAAATTATATCATAAAAAGGATATAATTGACCTTAATTATGTTTTTTAAACGCCTCGGTATTGATTTGGGCACCGCCAATTCTTTAGTTTGGTTAGCCGGGCAGGGGGTTGTTTTAAATGAACCAACCGTCGTGGCGGTCGCCATGCCTGACAATCGCGTTGTCGCCGTTGGCAACGAAGCCAAAGAAATGCTTGGTCGGACGCCCGGCTATATTACCGCTTCAAGACCGATGCGTGATGGGGTGATTGCTGATTATGTTGTGACCGAGGCCATGCTGCGTTATTTTCTTGATAAGGTTTGCGGTCATCACCAGCTTTTCAAACCCGAAGTCATGATTTCCGTGCCGACCGGCTGTACGCAAGTTGAACATCGGGCGGTTGAAGACGCGACCTTAGCGGCCGGAGCCAGAAATGTTTATATTATTTTTGAACCCCTAGCGGCGGCTATTGGCGCCAAAATCCCCATTGCTCAACCTTCGGGAAACATGATTGTTGATATTGGCGGCGGCTCGACGGAAACAGCCGTCATTTCGCTGGGCGGGGTCGTTGTTCACAGATCAGCCCGAGTTGCCGGCAATAAAATCGACGAATCAATATCAAACTATATAAAAAAGCATTATAATTTAATCATTGGTGAACGGATGAGTGAAGAGATCAAAATTCAAATCGGGTCGGCCGTCCCTTTGGACCAGGAGTTGAAAATGGAAGTTCGCGGACGTGACGCTTTTTCCGGTTTGCCGCGAATGATTGAAGTTAATTCAAGCGAGGTTACGGCGGCTATTCAACTCCCCTTGGTGTCAATGATTGCCTGTATCAAGGGTGTTTTAGAAGAAACGCCCCCAGAACTGGCTTCGGATATTATTGACAAAGGCATGGTTTTAGCCGGCGGAACTTCGCTTTTACGTCATCTGGACCGTTTTATTACGGAATCGACCGGTGTTCCGGCTCACGTGGCTGAAGATCCTTTGCTTTGTGTGGTTCGGGGAACGGGCGTCGCGATTGAAAATCTTGAACTTTACAAACGGTCAATCGTTAAAAGATAATAAGCTGATAGTTATATCTATAAGCCAAATGGCAAATTGTTTCCGCTTAAAAAAGAGTTTTAGAAGCTGTATAAAGTTATATCTTATAGTAAGTCAACAGAAAAAGCTAGCTTATTTTGAATATAAATAAAAATAATAAAAAGAATTCCTTTAGATATTGATTATTCTTTGAAAGACAAAAAGTGTTCAATTTTTATCAAGAGGGAAAACAGCAAATCTTTTAAAAAGACCCAGAACATTATGTTATGAGTGAAAATAAGATTGATATCGGTGGGATTGGTCTTTCTAATCTTAATTGGCATCAGGTCCTAGAGGAAATTGAAAAATACCTTTTAGAAGACCAAAGACTAAAGACGAATGACCACTTAAAAAGTTTTCGACCCTTAGTTATTTTTACGCCCAATCCGGAAATTATTGTTTACGCCCAAAAGGACAAACAGTTTAAAGAGATTGTCAATTCAGCCCAAATAACGGTGGCCGATGGTTGGGGGGTTATTTGGGCAAGTCGTCTCGAAGGTAAAAAGCTTCCCGAAAGAATTACCGGAACGGATTTGGCCAAAAAACTGATAGAACTGGCCGCGGAAAAGGGCTTACCTATCGGACTTATTGGCGGATCGCCTCTTTTGGCACTCCAGGCGATAGATTGCTTGAAAAGAGAATATCCTCAACTTAAAGCCTGGGGGGAAGAAGGGCCAAGGATGGAAAGAGTCGGCAATCAATGGGCAATGGAAAGCGGTTATAATTTAGACCTCTTAACAGAGAAGATTAATAAAACGGAGACGCAGATTATTTTGGTAGGTATGGGTGCCCCAAAACAAGAGATTTTTATCAATCAACTTATTCATCGACGATCATTTTTTATTCATCGGCCCCTCGTTTTTCTTTCTGTCGGTGGAGCTTTTGATTATTTTGCCGGGAAGTTGCCGCGGGCGCCAAAATGGGGGCAAAAGATAGGGCTAGAATGGTTATTTCGTTTAATCTTTCAACCCTGGAGAATTAAAAGGCAGCTTGCCTTGCTTAAGTTTATCTTTTTGGTTTGCAAAGCGAAACTGAGTTAGATATAATGAGTGTAACGAATTAATCGAAGATATATCAATAATTACACTCATTTATCTTCGATATAATGAGGTTATATGTTTGGCAATAAACCCCTTAAAGTTTTATTCGTCGCGACCGAAGTGGCGCCCTTTGCCTCAATCGGCGGGCTTTCGCAGGTGATGTTTTTTCTTCCCCGAGCTTTAAAAAGACTGGGAGTTGATGTGAGAATTTTTCTTCCCAAATTCGGTTCCATTGATGAGAAAAAATACGGGATCAAGATGCTTTATCAGGGATTAAGAGTCCCGACCGGTGAAAAAGAGGGAATGAGAGAACTAATCTGCAATGTCAAGACCTGGGAAGGCGGGGCCAAAGAACCAATCGTTTATTTTTTAGAAAATATGGAGTATTACGAAATGAGGGCCAACGTTTATGGTTATACTGACGACCCGATTCGTTTTGCTCTTCTTTCCCGAGGCGCCCTGGAGTTTTTAAAAGTCTTTGACTGGACGCCTGACGTTATTAATTGCAACGACTGGCATACCGGTTTTTTGGTTAATTATCTGCGAACCGTTTATAAAAGTGAACCTAAATTAAGGAAGATCGCGACGGTTTTTTCGATTCATAATTTAACCCATCAGGGGACTTTTGATCATCGTTTTATTTCTGAACTGGAGATTGATGATGGACGGAGCCAAATTGCCTCGTTTTTCAACGAGAGGCTGGGAAAACAAAATTTTATGAAACGGGGCATTCTCTACGCTGATATTGTCAATACCGTTTCTGAAAACTACGCCAAGGAAATCTTAACTCCGGAATACGGCGAGGGGTTGGATATGCTCCTTAAAGAGGTAAGGACTAAAGTTTTTGGTGTCTTAAACGGTCTGGATTATGACGATTTCAATCCGTTAACCGATAAAATTATTAAAACCAATTTTTCCCTAAAAAATATTGCGAAAAGGCAGGAAAATAAACTTGACCTGCAAAAAGAGTTTGGTTTACCTCAATCATTAGAAACGCCAATTTTAGCGATTGCCGGAAGACTGACGGAACAAAAGGGGCTTGATCTTTTCCCGCGCATTTTACCCTTTTTGCTTTCCGAATACCCGATTCAATTTATTGCGATGGGCGGTGGCGACAACAAATATCGCGGTTTCTTTACCGAGATTGAGAAAAAATTTCCCCGACAAATCGGGACCCATCTTTTACCAAACTGGACCTTACCGCGGAAAATCTTTGCCGGCACCGATATGTTTTTGGCTCCTTCTAAATGGGAACCGGGAGGCATCACGGTTATTGAAGCCATGCGCTACGGAAGTATTCCGATTGTGCGGGCAACCGGAGGTTTGGCTGACACCGTGATTGATTATGATCCCGACAAACATGAAGGTACAGGTTTTTCCTTTAAAAATTATAATGATCTTTCTTTCTTTGCCACGATTATTCGAGCCTTAGAGTCTTATAAAGACAAATCGGAATGGCAAGGACTGGTCAGAAGAGCGATGAAAAAAGATTACTCCTGGCGTGCTTCAGCTCAAAAATATTTAGGTCTTTACGAAAGAGCTATCATTTTTCGTCAGGGAAGTCTTTCTTCTAATCCGCCACGGGCCTTTAGAATGGAGGAGTGATGCTTAAGCTTGCCCTCTTTCTCCATCTGTATCAACCGCCGACACAATTTCCGGAAATTACCAAAAAAATTAGTCAAGAAAGCTACCAAAAAATTCTGGAGAGTCTTGTCAAGGCTTCAAACGGTCATTTGACGGTTAACTTCTCGGTTTCTTTAGCCGAGCAACTAGAGAGAGTTGGTTTGGAAAAAATCGTGGCCGGTTTTAGAAATTTAGCCGAGCAGAAAAAGATTGAGCTGACGGCTTCGGCGGCCTACCATCCTCTTTTAACCAAAATTCCCGACGAGGAAATAAAACGACAAATAAAGGTAAATGACGAACTTAGCCAAAAATATTTTGGGCCGGTTTGGATAAGTCAAAACTTAGGGTTTTTCCCGCCGGAAATGGCCTATTCACCCCAGGTCGGCAAGATCCTGGAGGAAAGAGGCTTTAAGTGGGTAATTCTTGAGGAGTCGGCGCAGTCTTTCAAGCAAATGATTGGTTCCCAAAAGACAATTTACCAAAAAAAAGGAAGCGACCATTTATCTTTCTTTTTTCGAGACAGAAAACTCTCCTTAGCCGTGGCTTTTGCAACCATAACCAATCTCCATGAACTTTTTAGGTTTTTTGAGACACAAAGATATAATTTAGATGAGGATAGTTATCTTGTCATAGCCATGGATGGCGAGACTTTCGGCCATCATCAGCCTCAGCAGCTCTCATTTTTAGAAGAATTATTAAACGGTTCAAGTAAGGATCAAAGATTGAAGTTAGTGACAATTTCAGACCTTTTTAATTTCTTTCCGGTGGCTGGGGAAATTGAACCTAAGTTTTCAACTTGGGGAGAATCTTTTGACCGTTGGGATAATCCGCAAAATCCGATTCATAGGCTTCAATGGCAACTTTTCAATTTAGCCTTAAAGGTGGGTGAGCAGGCAACCGAGGAAGTCCACGTGCTTCTTGATCGGGCGATCCATTCGGATCAGTTCTGGTGGGCTTCGCATCATCCTTGCTGGCACCCCAAAATGGTCGAAAGGGGAGCCAAAATGCTTCAGGACGTCGTCTTAAAAAGCTCAACTTCCGAATTAGAGAAAAATCAGGCCGTTTCTTTATATAAGGAAATTATCTTAAACGGACGCCAACTTTACGGTGAAGAAATGGTGCCATGTTAAATGAGGAAATTGGTATTTATTGGTAATTATTGGTAGTATTAACTTATGGTCTGGGCAATTTTTTTACATTTTTATCAGCCGCCGAATCAACGGCCGGAAATTCTGCAAAAAATTATTGATGAGAGTTACCGACCCCTCATTAACGGCTTCTTAAAAAATCCCCAAGCCCGTCTGACGATAAATATCAATGCCTGTTTGACCGAATTGCTGGCCTTAAACGGGGCCAACGACGTGATTGACGGCTTACGTCACTTAGCGGAAAATAAACAGTTGGAGTTGACGGGCAGCGGTAAATATCATCCCTTTTTGCCGATTTTGCCCGAAAGCGAGATTGAACGTCAAATAAAACTGAATGATGAGACGAACCGAAAATATTTCGGGCCGGTTTGGAAGCCTAAGGGGTTTTTTCCGCCGGAAATGGGATATGACCGCAAGGTTGCCGAAGTGGTTTCCTCCTTGGGTTTTAACTGGATTATGTTAGACGAAATTGCCGGCCAAGAGAAAATAAAAACAGAAGACTTTAAAAAGATCTACCAAATTAAAGATTTACCTCTGCGGGTTATTTTCCGGGAACGCCGGGCTTCAAATTTAATTATGGGAGCTCAAGTTTGGACAATTGAGTCGACTTACGAAGCTTTAAAACCGGAACTTCTCAAGGAAAGATATTTGTTGACCGCGATGGACGGCGAAACCTTCGGTCATCACCGTCCGGGACTGGAAAACCTGCTTTTTAATCTTTTCGCTTCGGATAAATTCGAGTTTGTGACGGTTTCAGAGGCAAGAGAAAAGTTTAAGGATAAAGGGGAACAGTTTGATCCTGTCCCTTGTTCTTGGGCTTCAAGCCAGGAAGAAATTGACAAAAACGAACCTTTTTATCTTTACTATCGCCAGAAAAACAGAATCCATGTTCTTTTAAAACAATTACTTGACTTGGCGATTAAAGTGGCTGGGGAAGCGAGAGGAGAGGAAAGAATCATGCTGGATCGGGCAGAATCGTGTAACGCTTTTTGGTGGGCTAACCCTGATGCCTGGTGGAGTATTGAGGAAATCGAGGTCGGCGCTTTTAATTTAAAAAATGTTGTTGAAAAGACGCCAAGTGCTGATGCTTCTAAAAAAGAAGAGGCGATCCGTCTTTATCAGGACATCATGGCCCAGGCTTTTTCTTGGCAAAGAGAAGGCGTCGTGCACAAGCTTCACGCTGAAAAACAGGCCTGGATTAAAATTCCTTTTAAGAAAAGAGCCAAGCCCGGAGAATACGAAGCGATTATTGAGATTTTGAAAAAAGAAATGGCTAAGGCTATCTCCAGGCAGGAATTTGAACAGGCGATCAGGTGGCGTGATTCGCTTTATAAGCTGGAACACGGTTTGGATATTTATAATCTGATTCATGTCGTTGATCAATTGCGGGCCGAAGGCAGGTTGGGAGAATACGCGAAATTAGCGGAAAAATATAAGAAAAAATATCAGAAAATCGCTCCCGGACAACCGGAATAGAGATGTTTTTGAGTCGGCGGTAACGAATTTTTCCATAACCGCGACTCAGTCTATTCCTAAAAGCTATGGCAGAGCACGTAATTGAGATTGATAATATAGTTATTGCCATAAGGCGGTATTTCAAAATTGTTACGCGTCGCCTCTTTACTATATTAATTTAGAATGTTAGATTTTTCGAAACTTGGTTTTACGAAAATCAAAGACCTTAAAGCCGGCAGCGTTTTTTTAGTCAAAAACGAAAAGGGTGAGCTTTTTGCGCTCAAACAAAACCCCGCGGCCGAAAGGATTGTTAAATTCTCCAAGCGGGTTCATCAGGACGGCGGCGCTTTGGCTGATATCGTCCCGCAATTTTGGGCAAAAGACGGTTGGTTTTGGCTGGAATTTCTGCCTTGGCCTTTGGCCGGCGACACGGTTAAAACTCATGGCCTAAGTCAAGAAGCGTTGAATTTGATTAATCCCGAGAAGCTTGCCAGAGCCGAAAGCCAATTACAGAAAATGACTTTTAAGGAAGAAGGGATGGAAACGCGGTCGGCCGATTTTTACCTCGGAAATATCATTGAGACCAAAGAAGCCCTGGATCAGGAGTTCGGCCGGGGATTTTTCGACAAGGTCCTAAACTTTCTTCTTGCCCAAAAAGAAATTATTGATAAATATAGCCTGTTTTTAGCCAATGGTGATCCTCATCCGCAAAACATTATGTATAAAGAGCAAAATTTTGTCCTGATTGACTGGGACCTTCTTCATTTTAATAATCCGGCGTGGGATTTGACGGATTTTTATCTTTGGGGCTGGCGCCGTAGCAATTGGGGAGATAGACTGCTAAAAGAGTATAAAAAGAGCATATCGATGCCGATTTCTGATTTTGAAACGATTTTTGGTTTTGATCTGGTTTACCTAGCCAGTCAGCTGGTAAAACACGCTCTTCTTATTAAGGCTCCTGTCGAATTTATGGAGGCGCAAAAGAAAATTTTGCTTGAGAAAATAACATTCTCCCTGCCATAAATTGCAGGGTTTCACCCTTAAGGGAGAATGTTTTCTTTGCTTCAATTCATCCTCGCAATAAATTGCGAGGTATTCTTGAAGCGCCGAATAAAATGAAAGTCTTATATTGTGCTTCTGAAGTCGCGCCGCTTATTAAAGTTGGCGGTTTGGGTGACGTGGCCGGGAGTCTGCCCAAAGCTTTGGCAAAACTGGGCGTCGAAATAAAAATTATGGTTCCCCGCTACGAAGATGTCAAAATCCCCGGCTCTCAAGAGATTAAAGTGGCGAATCTTGTGGTTTCCTTTGCTGGCCAGGCGGAACAAGTTTTTGTTTGGCAGATAAATTTGCCGAAAACCACGATTCCGGTTCTGCTCTTGGAAAATAATCAATATCTTTCTAAAGACGGTCATCAGGCCTTTACCGGAACGGTAAGTGAAGTTACCCGTTTTGCTTTTTTCTCAAGGGCGATTGCCGAATATGTTAAATTACAAATGGGAGAGACAAATAATCGTTTTAATCTCCTTCATCTTAATGACTGGCATACGTCTTTGGTTCCGCTTCTATTATCCGGTTCCTGTCCGCCCCCAACCGATCATCTCCCGTCTCTTTTAACCATTCATAATCTTTCTTATCAGGGAATTGCGCGGGTTGATCTTTTACAAAAGCTTGATCTTCAGGCTGATGCCTGTGAGTTTCTTAAATGGGACGCGCAAAACAGCGACATTGACCTTTTAATGGAGGGGATCAATCACGCTGATTATGTGAATACGGTTTCGCCAACGTACGCTCAAGAAATTTTAACGCCAGAGTTCGGCTGGGGGATTGAGGGAGTTTTGCAGAAAAAGACTTCGAAACTGAGCGGCATTTTAAACGGTATTGATACGGAAGTTTGGGATCCGTCACGGGATCAGCTCATTAACAAGCAATATGATCAATCTAATTATCAAATGGCAAGAATCGGCAATAAAAAAGCTCTTCAAAAAGAATTGGGGTTGTGGGTAGATGAAAGAATTCCCGTTTTGGCTTTTGTCGGCAGATTAGAACCGCGCCAAAAAGGGCTGGATATTCTTTACCAAGCTTTGGAAAAACTGCTGGAGCGGGAAAATCTGCACTTTATTCTTTTAGGTACCGGTGACCAGAGTTGGCAAAAAAAATTTCAAGCCCTAGCCGCTAATTCCGGTAATAAAATGGTTATGGTTGATCGCTTTGATGAACGTTTGGCACACGAGATCTACGCCGGAACGGATTTAATTTTGGTTCCTTCTAAATTTGAACCCTGTGGTTTACCCCAAATGATTGCCATGCGCTATGGCGGTTTACCCATCGTGCGGAAAACCGGTGGTCTAGCCGACAGTGTTCTGGATAAGCAAACCGGTTTTGTTTTTGAAGAATATTCTGCTTCGGCGCTGCTTACGACGATAAGACGAGCCCTTTTAACTTATTTTAAACCCAAAGAATGGGAACAAATGGTTACTTCGGCGATGAATCAGGACTTTTCCTGGGATAAAAGTGCCAAATCTTATTTAGAGCTTTATCATAAAGTAGCGGCTGCAAATAAATAGACGTTGCATCGTTAAAAATCTTTAGCTATTATTAAGGTATGGCTAAATTTGTTCCTGACGTCAAAACACAACGGTGGGTTGTTATTGCCCCGAGTCGGGCCTCGCGGCCTTCTCAAATTCGTGAAGAAGAAAAAGCCAGCCAAGTTGTCAAAAAAGGTGACTATTTTTGGCGTGGTGATTGTCCCTTTTGCTATGGTAATGAAGGAATGACACCACCGGAGATTTACCGTTGGGGGAAAAGCACCCCTAACGATAACCAGTGGCTGGTCAGAGTCGTCCCTAATAAATATCCGATTACCGATACCCACGAAGTGATTATTCATTCTCCCGATCATAAATTTGATTTAAATGATTTACCTTTGGAGCAAGTAAAAATTATTTTAAAAGTTTATCGTGAGCGCTACCGTCGTTTAACGCAAACCGGACAGGTTTTAATCTTTAATAATAAGGGTTTAAGATCAGGAGAATCCTTGCTTCATCCCCATTCACAGGTTGTGGTTTTTCCCAGACAGATAAGACTTGACGTTTTACCCTTGGAACCGGTCCGCAATATCATTCTTGATAATTCTCATTTTGTGACGTATTGCCCCGATTTTTCTCAGTGGCCGTATGAGGTTTGGATTGCCCAGAAAGAATGCATTCAGTCGGAACGGAAAAACGGTTACACCTTTGGTGATTTATCTGACGCTTGCCTTGATGATTTGGCGAAAATTTTGCAGGATGTTTTGAAAAAATTGCTATTTCTCTTTCCCGATCTTTCCTATAACTTCTATATCGCTCCAGCGGAAAATTGGTATTTACGGATTATTCCCAGATTAGCCGAGAGGGCGGGACTTGAATTGGGAACGGGTCTTCATGTTAATACCATTGACCCCAGCCAGGCGGCGGAAGACTTAAAAAACATCAAAGATCTAATTTAGGCCGACTTTTGTTGAATTCCCAGGAGCCACAAGACTGCCTCTTTTTTATAGCGTCTGTCTCCTCGGGAATTAATTCTGATGGCTGGAAGTTTACCTCTTTTGCCCCAGCGCTTAATCGTTAAAGGAGAAACGCGTAAGATTTTGGCGACTTCTCGGACAGTTAGAAGATCGGGCCATTCTTCACCAAGTGCCATATAATAGATACCTCCGCGAGTTAATGTATCACAAGGTATAGAGGTGTGTCAATACCTATTTTACTTCAACTCAACGGTAGCACCGGCGGTTTCTAGCTTTTTCTTCGCTTCTTCAGCTGTCGCTTTATTGACGGCGGTCAGGACGTCTTTGGGAGCGGCCTCGACTAAATCTTTAGCCTCTTTAAGACCCAAAGCCTGATTAATCTCACGAACGACCTTAATCACGCCGATTTTGTTGGCGCCCGCAGTGGCTAAAACGACATTGAAAACCGTTTGTCCTTCGTCCTTTGCCTCGCCAGAAGCCGCGTCAGACGCGGCGGAGGCGGGAGCTGCGGGAGCCGCGGTAACTGCCGCCACCCCGAATTTTTCTTCTAAAGCCTTAACCAAATCGTTAAGCTCTAAAACCGACAATTTTTCGATTTCTTCTAAAATTTTATTAACCTTTTCTTCAGCCATGATTTTCACCTCCTTTACCTGCCGCGATCGAAGTCGAAGCGGCTTTTAAAACTAAAGTTAATTTATTGATATTCCAATGCAGTGCATAACGAAGACCATAAAGGGGCGATTTAAGTCTGGCAACCAAAGTCGCTCTTAAGATCTCGCGAGAGGGGAGAGCAGCGATTTTAAGAATCTCGTCGCTTTTTAAAATTTTCTCGCCCAAAATCCCGATTTTAATTTGCGGCAAGCCAAAATTTTTCATAAATTTGGCCAAAACCGACAAAGGAGCAATTTCGTCTTCGTAAGAAAAAAGGGAAGCGGTTGGACCTTCAAAACTTGAAAATTCCAATTTTTCGCCCAATTCCTTCTTTATGGCCAATTTTAAAAGCCGATTTTTTGTCACTAAAAATTCCGCACCGCTTTCCCGCATCGCCCGTTTCATTTCTTCAAGCTGTCGATGGGTTAAGCCACGGTAGTCAGTTAAAACAAGAGACTTTGCTCTCTCTAGTTTGTCTTTTAATTCGCTGACGGCTTGGATCTTCTGATTTTTATTCATCCTTTGTTTTTCTTAAATAAAAAAAAGCACTCTCACCGAGTGCTTAAGTTACTAATAACCAAATTACTAATAACTAATTTCTCCTCGGTAGGTCTTATGGATGCCTACTGTCTTAGGACAGGTCATTTATAACAAAAAACCAACAAGATGTCAAGTAAAAATTTTAAGCAAAGTTGACCTTAACGGCCGGGCTCATGGTGGTTTTAAGATAGGCCGTTTTTATCTTAAGCGAACCGATGGTTGCAATTAAGGCTTTAAAATTATCTTCCAAATCTTTGTCGGAAAAACTTGTCTTGCCGATGACCAGATGAATAATAGGGGCTTCGGTTTCGGTTTTAAATTGAATTTGACCGCTGGAAAGACTTTTGGCCAGTTTTTCCGGGTCCTGACTGATGGTGCCGCTTTTCGGATTCGGCATAAGACCCTTAGGGCCTAAGATTTTTGCCACCTTGGCTAACTTGGCCATCATGGTCGGGCTGGAAACTAAAATATCAAAATTGATTTTGCCTTTTTCAATTTCCGCCAAAAGCTCGTCATCGGCGATCGCGACCCTGATTTGTTTACCGGTACCGTGCGGTAAACTGACCTGACCGCGAATGCCCTTTTCGGTCGTATTAAGATGGACTTCGACGGCACCGTCAAAACGGCTAAGATTGGTTTTTTTGATTAAAGATAAGGCTTCGCTAAGGGAATAAAGCTTTCCCGGATCAATTAATTTCTTCGCTTCAAGATAACGGGTTGAACGTTTTTTTTCTTTAATTTTAGCTTTCTTTTTTGTTTCTTCCGGAGTCGTTGGAGCTTCTTCTTCTATTTCCGTTTCTGGAGTTGGGGTTGACAAATCAGTCATGTCAACCAGTTTTTGGCCGCCCTTAAGATTGGCAAGATGAACCAGCCGTTTTTTCTTTTCCTCACGGCGGGTTTTATCATGTTCTTTCTGCGCTTTTTCGGCATCGCTGCCTAAGGTTTTGATTCTGATTTTTCCCATAGATTATTCGGTATCTATGCCCATGCTTCTGGCGGTGCCGGCGACAATTTTTTCCGCCGCCGCAAGATCATTGGCGTTTAAATCTTTAATTTTCTTATTAGCGATTTCTTCAATTTGAGTTTTATTTAATTTGGCAACCTTTTCCTGTCCGGCTTTGCTGGCGCCCTTTTCTAAACCCAGGGCCTTTTTAATCATTTCTGCAACCGGCGGCAGTTTGGTCACAAAAGAAAAAGTCCGGTCTTCATAAACCGTAATGACCGCCGGAATAACCTGTCCTTTAAGCTCAGTGGTTTTTTCATTATAAGCCCTGACAAATTCCATGATTGGCAGGCCGTGTTGACCTAAAGCCGGGCCAACCGGTGGTGCCGGCGTGGCTTCGCCCGCCGGTAAATTTAATTTAATAATGGTTTTAACTTTTTTAGCCATAATTAGTTATGAGTTATGAGTCATGGGTTATGAGTTATGATACAGAGTAAAATACTCCGAACTCAAAACCCCGAACTCATAACTATATTTTCGCTACCTGTAAAAAGTCAAGCTCAACCGGTGTTTCCCGGCCGAAAATCGAAACCAAAACTCTGATTTTGCCTTTTTCTTCATCAATGGCCTCAATGGAGCCTAAAAAATCAGCAAACGGGCCGTCAATAATTTTGACCGCTTCGCCAACAGAAAACGCCGTTTTATATTTGGGCGCTTCCATCTCCATGAATTTTTTAATGGCCTCAACTTCAGAAGGAGAGATGGGGGTGGGTTTATCACCGGTCCCGACAAAAGCCGTGACGCCCTGTGTCGTCCTTACGGCCAACCAGCTGTCATCGTCCAAAATCATTTTGACTAAAAGATAGCCGGGGAAAATTTTCTCTTTAACGTCTTCTTTTTTGCCGGCGCGGACCGTGACCACATTTCTGGTGGGGACGATAATGTCCAAAATCTTATTTTCCAGTTTCATTGAGGCAATGCGCTGTTTGAGGGCCTGGGCGACCTTAACCTCATGACCGGAATAGGTATGGACAACATACCAGGCAGCCTCAACAACTTTTTGTTCGTTACTTTTCATTTTTGTAAAATAATTTCCATGATTTTGGTTAAAAGATAATCAATCGCGCCTAAAAATAAACCAACGCTGACGCTGATTCCAACCACCACGGTTGTCAATCTGATGGTTTCTTTTTTCGTTGGCCAAACAACCTTGGCCAGTTCGGTTTTAACCTCTTTTAAAAAAACAACGGGACTTTGCATCCTGCTCTCGATCTTTTCCCCAATTTAAAAATTATTTTGTTTGACTTTGGGGGAATACGGGAGATATAATAACATAGATGAAAAAAATTCGCAAGGCCGTTATTCCGGCTGCCGGTTTCGGAACCCGTTTCCTTCCTCAAACCAAAGCTATGCCTAAAGAAATGCTGCCCGTGGTTGACAAACCGGTAATTCAATACGTGGTTGAGGAAGCGGTGGTCAGCGGCATTGAGGATGTCGTCATCGTCACCGGTGCTGCAAAAAGAGCGATTGAGGACCATTTTGATATACCTAATGCTGATTTGGTAAATAATCTTTTACAGGGTAAAAAAGAAACAATGCTTGAGGAATTGAAGAAAATTGCGGAAATGGCAAATTTTATTTACGTTCGCCAAAAAGGGCTTTATGGGAACGGGACGCCGGTTTTGTCAGCCGAACCGATTATCGGCAATGAAAGTTTTGCCGTCATGTGGGGCGATGAATTCATTAAAGCCGATCCGCCAAGATTAAAGCAAATGATTGAAGTTTGGCAGGAATACGGGGGCGTTGTCATTTCGGGCGTGCGGATTGAAACAAAGGATCATTTATCCCGATACGGGATTGCCGAACTGGAACCGGTAAAAGGCCCGGTTTATAAAATTAAAAAAATTGTCGAAAAACCCTTGCCGGATGAGGCGCCTTCCAATTTAGCCACCCACGGCGCTTATATTCTGCCGCCGGAGATTTTTCCGGCCTTAAAAAGCCTAAAACCGGCCAAGGGCGGCGAAATTTGGCTGGTTGACGCGATTAATATTTTACGCGATCAGGGAATTCCGGTTTACGCCTGCGAAATCCAAAACGGGAAATACTATGATACTGGCAACAAACTGGAATATTTAAAAACCGTGATCGAATTTGCCCTGGCTCGGTCGGACATCAACGGCGAATTCCGCGCCTACCTCAAAACCCTCAAGTTATAGCCTCCGATTCCGGGAATCAATATATCATAATAGATCAATTGATAAAAAAGCAACTTTCAAGTGGTATAGTGAGCGAAACGAATTAATCAAAGAAATATCAATAAGCAAAGCTTTTACGTTGTAATAATTTCACTCATTTATCTTTGATATAATGTTCTTTTGCTTAAGGAAAAGCTTATGGGAGTTGTACTACAGGAAAGAAAAGAACCTCGACAGCCGGAAGTTGCTTTGTCAGGAATCGTCCCTCCCGAGAGGCTTAAGGTTCGAGAAAGGGTCCGCGGAAGTTTGCCTCTTTTTATTATCCAAAGAACGGAAAGAAATACACAAATTGCCAAAATGTGGCGTCTTCCCGGAACTTCGGTTAGGGTTTCTCCCCAAGGTGATATTTTCTATCCGGTCTGGCGAGAGCGATCTTTTATTATCAAGCCCGAGCTTTATTTTCCTCTTTCAAAATTACCCTGGGGTTGGACTTTTGCAAGGCTGCTAGATTCAAAAAGAAGGCCGATTTCCGAGGTGATTTTTCATCAGGTTAAAAAAGACGGAGGAGCGGTTGAGGCAGGGATAAGGAATATGGATCATGTCATAAAAAGATATAGAGATGAAGGGAAAGAGCTAGAACAGATAGGGTTAATTAGAGAACAAATTGACAAAGTTACGAATGCCTTACAAGAAACCAGGGGTATTCCCCGCGAAGATTTTGAAGAGATCTTTAGGAATCTTTACCAACAGACCTTGGAATTAATGGAAAAATCGGGGATGAGGCGGGCACGGTCAGCCTTAAAAAGAGATATGGATTTACTTTTGGAAGAAGCAAGCAAGGGTAAAGACAAAGGTGATCGCCGCAACCCCGGAGCAATGATGAAAAAACTTGAGGCCGTGGTTAAAAGAATTGAATATCGTTTTCATGAGACTGGTTTTATCGTTGGTAAATTTGAAGCCATGAGGATAGGACTTATTGATCAGAGGATGAAAGACAGGGACATTTTAAAAAGGACAAGAGATGAACTTAAGCTTGCCCTTATTCATGAAGCCTTTAAGTTTCCGGAAAAGGGTACTGACAAAAGACAAAAAGGAATGATCATGGGAAAAACAGGCACGTTTATTTATCGTCTTGGGTTAACCAGAATAAAAGGCTACCGGCCAATAGCCGTTGCCGCAGTTGACAAGCTTGAGAGAGCAAAAGAAATGGTCGGAAAAGAAAATTATCAGGAAGCAAAAAAAATCTTCAAGGAGGTTTTAAACGAAGTTTCTTCTGGATTAGATAAATTTCAAGAAAAGTGATAAGATAAGCCCCGTTTATTCCCTTTTTTCCTTATGGTTAATAAGCTAGAAAAAAATTTAGGAGAGTTGACCTGTTGGGGCGGAGTTGATAAACAACTTATACATTTTCGTCTGCTGGCTCCCCAGACTGTTTCGGATTTCTTTTGTTTGGAAAAAGACCTTAACCCCCATTTTCTTTTACGAGAAGTTAGGCCATCGCCCCTAAGAGACCGCACCAACTTAATGATTCGCTTAATGCCACAAACCGGTGAAATTCGGGCATTGACATTGGGTATTAATTCGGATTGGGGCGAAACCATTGTTAGGACCGATGATCCCCAAAGAGTCTTCGACCAAACTCCAAGACCAAAAGAGCTTGGCGGTGCGACTATTTATGTTGATAATGCGGTTAAAGATGAAGTCAAACTTTCTGGTTTGCTAGGAGTTTTAAGTCAGGAACTTAGAAGCGAGGCGAAGATTTTGATTCTGGACAGTCAGGCGTTAAATCTGACTCAAGATGGAAAAATTACCGAAGAAGACATCGCCGTACGTTCCGCTTTTTTAGAAAGCTATGGTTTTGTCGCTCGTCATTTTGGTTTGACACGAACAGGAGCTGTCAATTATTGGTCAGCCAGAAAAAGCAAAGAAGCCCACGGACGAAACGAGTGTGATTTAACTGCCAAGCCCTGGTATCAATACGTTAAGCAGAGAGCCATTAATGACTATCAAGGCTATAGATCGGTTGATACGAGCTTGATTGACGAAAGATGTCGGCACAGTAAATTTGCCTTAAGAGATTATCAGGCTCTAAAAAACGGTTATGGTGTTCGATTGACAAGTTTTTGTGGTTGCGTTTTTGAGATTTCCCTGGACGGGTCAACGGCTTTGGTTGCCAATTGTCCCAACGAAGATTGTCCCCATGATGGCGGACCAGTTATTAAAAAAGAACCATTAGAGCTGGGGATTTTTCTTAAACCCGATGCTAGTAGTCAGGTTTGTGAGAGATGCGGCTGTCCGAGCGTTTATCTTAATAGAGGCGTTCTTGGAAAAGGAAAAAGAGGCGATCTTTTGGTTCAAGAAGAAGTTTGTTGTAGTCACTGCGGGGATTTAGATAGTTTTACATACTGGATACCTAAAAACACTGTTGATTGTAATCGTAAAGTTGTAGACTAAAGATTATGGCTAATAATAAATTACCATCGGTTTCCATCATTATTCCGACTCTAAACGAGGCCGATTATCTCGGTTACCTTCTTTTTTCTCTCTCCCGGCAAACCTACCGGGATTTTGAAGTGATTGTTTCCGATGGTTCCTCTCAAGATAAAACTTTGGTCATTGCCGAAAGCTTTAGGGCTTATTTGCCGGCCTTAAAGATTGTCGTTTCCGAAAAGCGCTCACCGGCCATCCAAAGAAATCGGGGAGCGGAAAAAGCGCAGTTTAAGCAGTTGCTTTTTTTGGACGCCGATACGATCTTACCGAATGATTTTTTAGAAAAGAGTCTAAAGGAAATTAAAAAAGAAAAACTGGATTTAGCTAATCCCATCAGCGCTCCTTTAACTAAGAAAGTTATTGATCAATATTATTATTTGGTTACCAACTGGGGTATGGATATTATGCAAAATATCTTTCCTCTGGCTTATGGCTGGACAATTTTTTCCAAAAAAAGCCTACATTGGAAAATCGGCGGTTTTGATGAAAAATTGGCAAAAATTGCCGAAGATACTGATTATATTCAAAGAGCCGTTAAAAATGGGAGCAAATTCGGAATTATCAAAAGCAGTTCGCCGTTTGTTTCCGTTCGCCGGCTGGATTTGGAGGGCAGGGGAGGACTAATTAAAAATATGTTAGTACAGGGTCTCTACTTTAGTCTTTTTGGGAAATACAAAGCCCAGGATTTAATTCAAAGACCCTACGGCAATTATCATAAGTTAAAGCAGATTTTGGTTAAAAGAAGGACGACGAGCCAATTTTTACGCCATTTAAAACCTCAACAATTAACGAAATTCCTAAAAAGTCTCAAAAAACTTCTCGAGGAGATTTAAAAAGAGGGCAGGGGTGGCAGGACTCGAACCTGCGACCGCTCGTTTTGGAGACGAGAGCTCTACCAACTAAGCTACACCCCTAAGTGTTTGCTTAGTGTATTATATAAGGCTTTTAGCTCTTTTGCAATTTTAGCGTCGTAATAGACTATTGATACACAACCTTGATAATTTTTTCTGATTCTTTTTCCAGTATTAGGTTTTCGATAGCTTCGGTTAAATTGAGTGAGCGGAATTTTAGTAATTTTCGACCAAAAAGTCTTTTGTTTTTTATCATTATGATATTCATGAATATGAACTAAAGCCCGAAATTTAGCCTCATTAAGATCAAAAGATTTTCTTAAAAGCTCTAAAAAGACAGCAATCATTGCTGGGTCGGAATTAGTAAACTTAAGACTGGTTCTATTTATTTTTGTTCCCTCACACCAATAAAGCAAAGAGCAGAAAAATCGACAAAGATGTCTATTGAATCTAACATGCCTCAACTCCTTAATCGCCCTTCTATTTAATTCGTTTAGAACCTTTTCCCTTTTTGTTCGAGCGATTAGTTGACTTTTATATTGTCCCAAAATACTTCTTTTCTTAAGTCTTTCTTGAGCCTTTTTATTTAAAACGACAGTAGAAAGCCAGACAGAAGTTGTACTTTTGGCTATCTTTAACTCATCAGCAACTTCCTTAAGAGAGAATCCTTGTTTTCTCAAGTTTAACGCTTTAGTTTTAATTTCAAGAGAATAGCTCATTAATTAAACCACCGATAGATGTTATATAACCATATTAGTATGTTCGAAAAGAACCTGTCAAGAAGAGAAAGTTTTTCTACTATAATTTGATTTTTCCTTTAAAAGCTTGGTAGAGCTGATAGTTTCTTATCTATATTAATAGTATTAAAGTAAAGTAAGATAGCTATTGATAGTTATTAACCTATTTAATCTCTCTTGACAGTTCCTCTTAAAGAGTTAAAATTAAGCCAAATTTCTGCACCGCACCTACTCTAAAAAGGTCTTTTATGATGTTATATTGGGGAATCTTTACCGTCGGTTTTTATTTGGGGATCATCTTTAATCTTGCGTTGTGGTCCAAAAAAGACAACGAAGAATTTGGGATGGGTCAAAACCTAAAACAGGAACTTCCCTCAATGAGTTCGGAAAAAGAAGAAAAATACCTAATACCTAATACCTAATACCTACTTCAGTTTTTCCGTTTCCTTGTGCTCCGTGACCTTGCGACAGTGGTGGCAGAATTTGCGTAAGACCAATTTTTCTGGCCGATTAAGCTTGTTTTTGGTTGTAATGTAATTTTGCGATTTGCACTCGGAACAGACAAGGGCAATTTTAACGCGATGCTCACCTTTCTTAGCCATAGTACCTCCTTAATTCATATAGCTTTTAGTTTGAAACATGAAACATTATATCATAATCTCTTTAGTTGAGCCCAAAGTGGGAATCCTCCTTCTCCCTCGACTAGCTCGGGATTCGGCAGGACAGGTCGAACCCTTTTTGGAGCCTGAGTCGGGAATTGAACCCGAGACCTCGTCTTTACCAAAGACGTGCTCTACCAACTGAGCTACCCAGGCAAGTCAGGTGAACAGTCTATCACTTTAAACCGTTCGGCTTGCGGTTTATTATATAATATAGACAAAGAGATGACAAATCATCATTTCGGTCACTTTCTTTTTTCAGCGTTAATGATTTTTATTTCTGCTTTACCTTTGATTGGTTCCGGCATTGTCATTTTCTTAATCGGATTTTTAATCTTTACCAAGGCCGGTTCACCCTACGAAACCATCCTTGGTATCCCCGTTATCTTAGTCGGATTAAGTATCATTCTAATTAATCTCTACGAGGTTTTGGCTGGTATTCTTGACAGAAGATATAATTTAAGACGCTGTTTGCTTTGTCGCTCAAAGACAGAAAAGGTCGATGGGGGACTTTAAAGTAAAATGATATAATGGGGACATGATTTTTCCGGCGCAAACCTCTTTAATTCCTGTCCAAATTGCCCTTACCCGCTTTCTCGAAACTAATGGTTTAGGAGCCGTTTTTACTAATTACCCGTTCTGGTATTTAGGGACGATACCTTTCCGCTTTTTAACCGGGCCGGTTTTACCCTTACTTTTGTTGACGTTACACCGTTTTTTGCCGAATTTTTCCCTTTTTGAATTGATGTTTTTCGTGATGGGTTTTGCGTGGCTATTTGGTTCAATTGGTTTTTATAAGTTTATTAAGGCCTTAGGTTTAGAAAGTAAAACGGCTTTTTTGGCCGCGATTTTCTTTTTTTTCGGTCCTTTTGTGCCTTTTCTTTTCCGCTTTAGCGACGGTTTATATTTTTTTGCCTTTGCTTTCTTACCTTGGATATTTCTTTTATACTTAAAATTCTTGCAAAGAGAAACGAAAAGAATTCGAGTTTTTTTGATTATTTTGATATCTTTTGTCTTACTTATAGATACTCTTATTTTACCCTCTTTAATTTTCG
>JAMCYU010000004.1 GCA_023473585.1 Patescibacteria group bacterium
TATTTTCCAACAAGTACAACACCAAAAGATTCCATCAAAGTCTAGGTTACCTAACCCCTCAAGAATATGTTATATTGCAGAGGCAAAGAAAGGAGAACAACCGTTCTCTATCTATGGGTCCAGCACAGCAGGTTGACATTTTGGTAACTTTGTTGTAACTTGTCTTTAATCTTACTGCCCCAGATAAAACTTCAAATTTAAATATGTTAATAAAACCGGAGATTTCACGCTTCGCTAAAATCAAAGTCGTTGGTATCGGTGGCGGCGGTTGCAACGCCATTAACTCCATGATTGCCGTTAATCAAATTGGAGGCGTTGATTTTATCGGTATCAATTGTGACGCCCAGGCTCTTTTGACCTGCCAGGCCCCAACGAAAATTCAAATCGGCGAGAATCTGACTCGGGGTTTAGGTTGCGGCGGCAATCCCGAGATCGGCCGTCAAGCCGCTGAAGAATCCAAGGAAAAAATTAAAGAGATCCTGAACGATTCCGATATGGTTTTTTTAACCTGCGGCGAGGGCGGCGGAACCGGGACAGGCGCTTCGCCTATTATTGCCGAGATGGCAAAATCTTTAGGCGCTTTAACCGTAGCCGTCGTGACCAAGCCTTTTGTTTTTGAAGGAACAAGGAGAATGGTCATCGCCGAAGAAGGAGCCTTAAATCTTAAAGAAAAGGTTGATACCTTAATCATTATTCCCAATCAGCGGATTATGGAAGTCGTTGACAAAAAAATGACTCTTTTGGAAGCTTTCCAGGTTGCCGACAGCGTTTTAGGACAAGGCGTTCAGGGGATTTCCGATTTAATTACCATGCCGGGATTGATCAATGTTGATTTTGCCGACGTTCGGGCCATTATGACCAATGCCGGTTCAGCCCTAATGGGCATCGGGACCGGGGTCGGTGAAAATCGGGCGGTCATGGCGGCCAGAACCGCGGTGGCTTCGCCGCTTTTGGAAATTTCCATTGACGGAGCCAAAGGCGTGCTTTTCAATATTACCGGCGGACCGGATTTGACGATGACGGAGGTGGATGAAGCCGCCAAGCTGATCGCTTCATCGGTTGACGCCGACGCCAATATTATTTTCGGAGCCACGATTGACGAGCAGATGGTTGATCAGGTGAAGATTGCCGTGATTGCGACCGGCTTTGACGAAACGAAAAAAAGATTAAGAGAAATGGTGACGCCGACGCCGGTTCAACAACAGATGCCCTCGGTTACAGAAGGCGGACCAACGCCGCCACCGCCTCCGCCGCCGGATGAAAACCCCCCGGAACATGACGAGTGGGACATTCCTGCATTTCTTCGCCAAGGACGATAATATCTTTTTCCCTACACCTCCGAAGGGAATTAACTATTCTCTGATTTTGATTTCATGATTTAAATCATAGTATCAGAAAAGAGATGAGGAAAAAGTACAAACTAAATAGCTAAAACCGACTCAAGCCTTAGTATTAGGTTTTAAAGCATGATAGGGGACTGACCTTTTTGAGACCTATAGTTTTAAATCTAGCCTCAAGGCATATTTATCCGTATTCATGTAGCTTTAAAAGGAGGACACATAACAATGGTTATGCGACTTCTTGTTAGATTTTAACACCCGAAAAACCTTGTAGTATAATCTTTATCGTATGAAAGGAAGTTTAGAACCCATTACAGTAACTGAAAAATTTTCTCCATTAAAAATCTTTGGACATAGAATCCAACAGATTATTATGCCAATTTTTGCCATTGCCGAAGGAGATATTATTCCGTTGGGAACAGGATTTATTATTTCTCAAGACGGATTTATGATAACAGCAAAACATGTTATAGATGAGGTTTTTGAAAAAAGGTTTAAAAGAAGAGACGGAAGTGGAAGGCTTTATAAAAACGTAGAGCCTTATGCGTTATATGTCACTAATGCCAAAAATAAAGACTATCCAGGGAATTTTATCGGTGGTAATTGGCCAATAGACAGAGCATGGTATAAAAACGAATTGGATATTGCTTATTGTTGGCTTAGACCAGCAATTGTTGATGGACAACCTTTTAAATTTCACTCAAGTTTATCCCTTAGTCCTGGGATACCGAAGATTGGTGAACATGTATTAGGTTTCGGTTATTATAAAGAACAATCCTTTTTCACAGGTGAAATAATAAAGGGAAGGAAAGTTGTCAGTTATTCTCAAGAAACCGCTTTCACGCAAGGTTTTGTTAAAGAATCATTTATTCCTCAAAGGGATAATTTTCATATGAATTTTCCATGTTTTCAAACTGATGCAAGATTTGAAGGTGGGATGAGCGGTGGTCCAATCTTCAACGGCTCAACCGGAGGAGTTTGCGGCGTCATTTGTGATTCATTCGGCGAAACTGATGAACACGGCGAATATACCTCGTATGGTTCATTAATTTGGCCGTCATTAGCAATAAACATAGAAACAAAGATGGAAAACGACCCCTCAATTGACAAACTCACAGTTTACGAAATGATTCAGCGCAAATTTATCAGAGCAGACGATACTTTTAAAAACATTGAGATTGTTAAGAACAAAAACCTCATTTCTATAATACATAAAAATAGCCAGGGTTCTTGATAAACTTACCTACCCTTCCCCAGGTTTTTTGTTTATTACCTCTTTATCTTGACTTCGTGGTAAATTCCTGTTAAATTTTCTCTAAAGACTTAAAAAGGAAATAATTCTTTTGGGGTTATTTGGTTTAGGCTGAAGCTAAAAGATAAGGTTCTATCTAAAAGTAATCCCTGGGTCGATGGCCGGATCGAAACTAACTTCGGTTTCTTCTTTTTTCAAATTATATTTATATATTTTATAGCCGTTGGAAAAAGTTTTTATCGAGATCGGTTTAACCTTGATCTTTACCTGATTTTCAATCCACCAATTTTCCGTCATATAGGGAAGATCCGGTGGCGGCGGTTGAGCGACCACATAAGTAACCGGCATTTTTTTAAAATAGTGTGCTTTTTTTGGGGAATTCCTGCTTTGATAATACATGGCGTATTTGCCATCGTAGGCAAACGCATCGGGCGCATAGACGAAATAACCGAATTCGTTTTCTTTCCCCTGAAAGACTGTCTTTGACATCTGCTCTAAAAATTTCCAGGAGTAGATGCTCTCCCCAAAGTGCTTAGCGGAGGTGTTTATTTCACTGACGGCGGCTTTTATATTCATGCCCATAATAAATAAAAATAATCCGTAGATAATTAATTTATAGCGGGTTGTGATCAGAGAAGCGGCGGCTAATAATAAAAGAGGCGACAAGGGAAAAACGTAAAAATATAAGATCGGCCCTTTATCAATAAAACTTAAGACGAAAAAGCCAAAATAAAAATAAAGAACGGAAGTATAAAAAAGTTTATCTTTATTAGCTTTGATCTGAAAGTAAAGAGCAACCAGAAGGCCAAGGAATAAAAATAAATTAGCCTGACCCAGATTGGTAGTTATAAAATTTACCGTAGAAAAAGCAAAATCCATCCGATTATTAATTAAACCTAAATAATTAAAGATTTGATTATTGCTCTTTGGGGAGATAAATTCCAATATCCGGCGAAAAATTAAGAAATCGTGTCTCAAATCAAAAATAATAAAATTCGAAAGCATTAAAGGGATGACGGCATAAGCCAAAAGATGATTCAGCTTTTTCTTCTTAATAACGGTCATAAGGATTATCGGGAACGAAAGAATAACAATTGGAGTCCCAATCGCAATTTCGATATTGGTTATGGCGCCGATCGTCAATAAAAAAAAGATCAGGAATTTTACTTTCAAAGTCTTTAAGTATTTAACAAAAAAATAAAGATAAAGAGGAACAAGAACCATGGCTCCATGGGGATTGATCATAAATTTAGTATAGGAAGCAAAATACAGGGTAGCCCATGAAGTAAACACTAAGGCGACTTTTTGTCCAAACAAATCATCGGCCACCAAAAAGCAAATTAAGGTAAAAATAGCCCATAACAAAACCCAGTTCCAACCGACAGTGATCGGGTTTCCCTGCCCCAGTGCGAAAGCCGGGTAATTCATATAAAGCCATAACGGACCGTGGAAAAGATTACCGCTGGCTCGGGGCCCGATTAAAACGAATTTTTTTTCATCAATTTCACGAAGCAAATTAAAATCCCTGGCACTGTCTGCCTGAAAACTGATATCACCGTGAGAAACATACCAAGAGGCGTAAATAAAGCTTATTATTAAGACGAAGAAAAAAAGAATTTTTAAGGAATTTGCTTTTAAAAAATTCATAAATTGGTAAACAAATTATATCATGTCAGAAGGAGAAGATAATTCCTTAGAGGAGGAAATTCTTTTTATTAATTCATCGTTTTGGTTTCTTTCTTTTGAGGAATACGGGATGACTTCGGAATTTTGACAGTCACTTCGTATTTTCGCCAACTGTTTTTGTTTTTGACCAATCTTTAATTTATCCACTTTATTGGCCACAATCAGATGATCGATCTTGTATTCCCGGAAGGTTTTGACCATATCTAAATCGTAAGGGGTCATTCCGACTTTGGCGTCAATAACAAGAACGACAAGCCTCTTTTTTACCCCCGAATACATGAGATACCACAGGATCATTTTCGCCAGTTTTTCCCTTCGATCTTGGGAGTGTTTGGCATAGCCGTAGCCGGGAAAATCGACAAAGTAAAAAGAGCCGTTGATCAGGAAAAAATCCATCCTGATGGTTTTGCCCGGAGACGAGCTTGAACGGGCCAGATTTTTTCGCATCACCAGTGAATTAATGAGAGTGGATTTGCCGGTATTTGATCTTCCCATTAAAGCGACCTGGAATTTCCCATCATATAAGATTTCGTCGGTCCCGCTAATGCCCTTGACAAAAACGGCTGATTTTATTTTCATCTTTGGAGATTATAACATTTTCTTCATTTGTGATAGAATGACTTATTCATGAAAAAATTGTTGGCCAAAATCAAAGCTTTAATCGAAAATTTTATCATTAAGTACTAGAAGCTGCGGCTTGAAAAACCGCAACTTTATGAATCGTCCTTTAACTAGAGGACGATTTTTTGTACAATAAGGGAAGATCATGTTTAAAAGTGTTTCGTCAAAAGTTAATTTCCCCAAGCTTGAGGAAGAAATTCTTGAGTTTTGGCAGGAAAACCAAATTTTTGAAAAATCCATAAAGCTTCGGCCGGAAAACAAAACCTGGACTTTTTTGGACGGTCCGCCTTTTATTACCGGCTTGCCCCACTACGGCAGTTTACTTTCCAGTATCCCCAAAGATGTTTTCCCCCGTTATTGGACGATGAAAGGCTATCGGGTAAGAAGGGTTTGGGGCTGGGATTGTCACGGTTTGCCGGCGGAAAATAAAGTCGAAGAGAAATTAAAGATTAAAAGAAAACGGGACATTGAAGAAAAAGTCGGGGTCAAAAAATTCATTGACGAGTGCAAAAGTTATGTTCAAAATGTTTCTCATGATTGGGAATGGTACGTTGACCATATCGGCCGCTGGGTTGATTTTCGTCATGCCTATAAGACCATGGATTTGTCATACATGGAAACGGTGATGTGGGTTTTTCAGCAAATGTATAAGAAGGGTTATGTCTATAAGGGCTTGCGCATTTCTTTATATTGTCCTCATTGCGTGACGCCGATTTCCAATTTTGAAGTCGCCATGGATGCCGATAATTACAAAGACCTTACTGAACCAACCGCGGTTTTCAAATACGAGTTGCAAGATCAAAAAGACACCTATTTTTTAGCCTGGTCAACGACACCCTGGAATAAAATTGCGACCATGGCTTTGGCCGTTAACCCAAAACTTAAATACGTTAAGGTTAAACAGGGTCAGGAAAAATATATTCTGGCCAAAGAGACAATGGCGATTTTGAAGGATGAGACCTACGAAATTCTTGAAGAGTTTGAGGGCACCAAGCTTCTTGAGCAAAAATTTGTGCCGCATTACGATTTTTATCCCATCAAAAAAGACAAAAAAGCTTTTCTGGTTTTGGGCGGGGATTTTGTGACGGCGAATGAGGGGACGGGCATTGTGACGATTGCCGCTTACGGCGAGGAAGACTTAAGCCTTATGCTTAAGGAGAACGTCCAAATTGTTCTGCATGTTGACGAGGAAGGGATCGTGAAAAAAGAGGTGCCGAAATGGGCCGGGAGGTACTACTTGGACGTTGATCCTTTGGTCGTTGAAGATCTAAAATCCCGAAATCTTATCTATCGCGTTGACCATTATACTCATAGTATCCCAACGTGTTGGCGCTGTCACACGCGTCTTCTTTATGTTCCCCAAAACGCCTGGTATGTCAACATCGCGAAACTTAAAGGCAGGATGAAAAAAACCAATGAGTCGGTTAACTGGTTTCCGAAGCATTTTAAGTACGGCCGTTATCTTAAGAGTTTAGAAATGGCTCCTGACTGGTGTATTTCCCGGAGCCGTTATTGGGGTTCGCCGGTGCCTGTCTGGGAATGCGTTTGCGGGGAGCGTTTTGTTCCCGGTTCGATTGCCGAACTGGAAAAAGCTTCGGGCGTTAAAATCAAAGACCTTCATAAACCCTTAATTGACGAAGTTACCGTTCCCTGTCAAAAATGCGGTCAAAAAGCCAAGCGCGTGCCCGAGGTTTTGGACAGCTGGATTGAAGCCGGGTCAGCCTCTTTTGCCGAGCGTCATTATCCTTTTAACAAAGAGATTAAACTGGAGGATTTTTTCCCGCCGGATTTTATTGTTGAATATACCGGTCAAATAAGAGCCTGGTTTTACGTTCTCCATGTCATCGCCACGGCTCTTTTTGATTCTGTGGCCTTTAAAAATGTCGTTGTCACCGGCGTTATTTTAGGGACCGACGGCCGGAAAATGAGTAAAAACTACGGTAATTATCCTGACCCTAAAGAAATGCTGACGAATTTCGGGGCAGACGCCCTGCGTTTGTATCTTATGGGCAGTCCGGTTATGAAAGGCGAGGATATCAGAATTTCCGCGGAAGAATATCGGGATCAAGTCCGGGGTTTAATGCTGATTTTATGGAATGTTTACAGCTTTTTTATAAGTTATGCCAATCTTGACAAGTGGTTTCCTGTAAAAACAAAATTTTCCGTAAAAGCTGATAATGTTTTAGACCAGTGGATTCTTCGTCTTCTTAATAGTTTAATCAGTAATCTAACCAAGGATTTGGAATCATACAACACTGTTTCGGCGGTTCACGAAATTGAAATTTTTGTCGCTAACCTTTCGACCTGGTATTTAAGGCGTTCAAGGGACAGAGTCGGCCCTGCGGCTCATGAAAAAGACGATAAAAGGGCTTTTTACGAAACTCTTTATGAAGTCTTGGTGACTTTAGCCAAATTAATGGCTCCTCTGACGCCCTTTTTAGCTGAAGAGATCTATAAGAATTTAACCGGGGAGGAGTCGGTTCATTTAAAAGACTGGCCCTCCTTCGCTCAAGCTTCGGAAGGGCAAGCCCCATTGATTTCTAATATGGACTTGGTCCGGAAGATTTGTGAATTGGGACACGCCGAAAGAAAAAAGCTGGGGATTAAAGTGAGACAGCCGCTTGGCCAATGCCAAGTCGTAGATGCCGAATTGCCGATCGCCGGTGATTTACAGCAACTTATCAGGGACGAATTGAACGTTAAAGAGATTGTCATCAAGGTCGGCAAGGGGGAATTAAGAGTCGAGTTAGATTCAGAAATAACCCCGGAACTTAAGGCCGAAGGAGAAGCCAGGGATTTTATCCGCCAAATTCAGGAATTAAGAAAGGAAAAAAATTGCCGGATTGATGAAGAAATCACCATTTATGCTCCGTCATGGCCGAAAGAATACGAAGCTTATATTAAAGAGCAAACTTTAGCGAAAAAAATCGTATGCTCAGAATTTTTAAAAATCTCGACTGGTTAATTTTTCTGCCGATCATTTTTTTGGGAGGTTTTTCCTTAAGTCTTTTAGCCTCTCCGGGAGAGAATCTTTTTCTTTCGCAATTGGTTTTTTTCGTTGTCGGGCTTTTCTTTTTTTTCCTTTTTTCGCAAATTGATTGGCAGCTCTATAAGAGCCTTTCTAATCTTCTTTATCTTTTATCCCTGTTTTTGTTGCTGATAACCTTTTTGGGGCCGCAAGTTCGGGGAGCGACCCGTTGGATTGATCTTTTTGGTTTTCGTTGGCAGCCTTCGGAAATGATTAAACCTTTAATGGCGGTTGTGATCGCTAATTTTTTTGCCGAGAACGAACCGCGCGATCTAAAAACCATTTTTTGGGGTTTATTATTTTTAGTGCCCCCGCTTTTTTTTATTTTTCGCCAACCCGATTTGGGGAATGCGATTATCTTGTCGGGAGTTTGGCTGGGGATTGTCTACTCGGCCGGTCTTCCCTTTCATTTAGGCTTATTGGGGCTTTTTACCTTTTTTTTCTTTCTGCCTTTTGGTTGGTTTATCTTAAGAGATTATCAGAAAGCCAGGATTGTGCATTTTTTAAATCCGTTTTTGGATCCCGGCGGGGCAGGGTACAACAGTATTCAGGCGATGATTGCCGTAGGCAGCGGTCAATTTTTCGGCCGGGGATTGGGTCAGGGAACACAATCACATCTTTTATTTTTACCGGAATACCACACTGATTTTATTTTTGCCTCTCTGGTTGAGGAGTTAGGCTTTATCGGCGGGTTCTTGGTGATTTTAGCTTACGCTGTTTTACTTTTCAGAATTTTACAAATTGCCAGGCAGATTCATGATCCTTTCGCCTCCCTGCTTTTGGTCGGTATTTTTTCCCAGATTGCCCTGCAGGTTTTTATCAATATCGGCATGAATCTAGGGATTATTCCGATTACCGGGATTACACTCCCGCTTTTATCTTATGGGGGCAGTTCGGTTCTTTCCATGATGATAACTTTGGGGATTGTCGCTAATGTTTCCAAAAGCATCAGGAAAAATCGCGCTCTTGATATTTTACCCTCTCTTCGATATAATGAGCTATCCTAAAAAGGAGTCAAAGCTTATCTTATGTATGCAGTTATCAAAACCGGCGGCAAACAATATAAGGTTTCTGAAGGCGAAATCTTAGAAATTGATAAAATTGAAGGTAAGAAAGATCAAAAAATTGATTTTAGCGACGTTTTGCTCGTTGCGGACGGCGACAAAGTCGAAATTGGTCAACCAATGGTTCCGGAAGCGAAAGTGACGGCGAAAATTATCGATCAGGTTCAGGGAGAAAAAATTCGGGTGGCCCGCTTTAAATCAAAAGTCAGATACCGAAAAGTCAAAGGTTTTCGTGCTCAATTAACCAAAGTTCAAATCGAAAAGATCGAGACTTCAAAAGCGCAAAAGACCAGCGACCGACCACGGAAAAAATCCAGCAAAAAGAATGGCTGAATACATTTTTGTTCTTGGGAGAACCGGCGATCTTTGTCGTTGGGAGTTGGTCAGTGTTCTCGCCAGAAAGAAAATCTCCTACCAGACGATTTTCTCGTCTTCGGACATTTTTCATCTTTCCACCACCACACCTCTTGATTTAGGGGTACTTATGGGGATACTTGGGGGAACGGTTAAAATTGCCGAAGTCTTCGGTAAAATTGAAAATTCTAACGAGAACTCTTTGATTGACAAAATAATCTCTCATTTTCAAGAAACGGAAGAAAGGAAAATTATTTTTGGTTTAAGCGGCTATCAGACTGTCAGCTTTCATGTTTTAAAACAATGGAACAAAAGCGTTAAGGAAGGATTGGAAGAATTAAATTTAATAGCTAGATATCTTTTGCCTACCGAGGGGACAACTCTTTCTTCGGTGGTTCTGAAGAAACAAAAAGCCAGAGAAATTCTTGTGGTTGGGGAGGGCGAAAATTTTGTTTTGGCCCAAACTTTGGCGATTACGGATTTTGAAGATTGGGGGAAGAGGGATTTCGGCCGGCCCGCCGTTGATCCCGGCCACGGCATGTTGCCTCTTAAGGTGGCCCGGATGATGATTAATCTGGGCGGCTCGGAATTTCACGTTCCGAATTCGGAATTATCCCTTCTTGATCCCTTTTGCGGGGTAGGGACGATTTTACAAGAAGCCATGTTTTTGGGCTTTAAAGTTTTAGGCAGCGATCAAAGTCGAGAAGCTTTGGAAAAAACAAGAAAAAACCTCGATTTTTTAAAAAATAATTTTAAACTTCAAAATCCAAACGATCAGCTTTTTCAACTGGAAGCGACCCAATTAACTCAAAAAATACCGAAAGAGTCAATTGACCTTATTGTTACCGAGCCTTATTTGGGACCGATGGAGGGGGAAACTCAAAACCTAAAAAATATCATTTTGGGTTTAGAAAAACTTTATCTTGGTTGTTTCCGCGAGTGGCTGTCCCTTTTGACAAATGATGGCAAAATCGTCATCGCTTTGCCTTCTTTTAAAGTCGGCAACCAGCAAATTTTCGTGAAAAAACCCATTGACATCTGTGAAACCTTGGGCTATACTCTTTTCGCCGGACCGTATCCGTATAGTCGGCCACAGGCTAGAGTTATTAGAAATATTTATATCTTAAAAAAACATGGCTCACATTAAATCAGGCGGCACAACTAAAGGTAATCGTGATTCAATCGCCAAACGTTTGGGCGTTAAGGTTTATGCCGGCGAAAAAGTCATTTCCGGAAACATCATCGTGAGACAAAGAGGCACCAGATTTCATCCGGGAGAAGGCGTTGACATGGGTAAAGATCATACTATTTTTGCCGTCAAAGAAGGCACGGTTAAATTTACACAAAAAAACGAAGACAAGTTTATTTCCGTAGTTTAAAGAAAGAGAAGTAATTTATGGCCGACGAACCGACTACCGAACTGGAAATTAATCTTTTGGAACCAAATCCTCTTCAGGCGCGCGCTGTTTTTACGCAAGAATCTTTGGAAGAATTAAGCAGTTCGATTAAAGAGCACGGCGTTTTGGAACCCATAATCGTGGCTAAAACCCCAGCCGGTTATCAGATTATTGCCGGTGAAAGACGCTGGCGGGCCTCGAAATTAGCCGGTTTAAAAAAAGTCCCCGTGGTTATTAAAGAAACGACCAGCAAAGGGATGCTCGAGATGGCTTTGGTTGAAAACGTGCAACGAGAAGACTTAAATCCGATTGACCGAGGTCAAGCCTTTCAAAGGTTAATTGATGAATTCGGCTTGCCGGTTTCGGAAGTCGCCAAGAGAATCGGGAAGAGCGAATCCTATGTTTCCAACACGATGAGACTTCTGAATTTGCCCGACGCGATTAAGGATGGTTTAATTTCCGGAGCAACGACCGAAGGACACGCGCGAGCGATCTCCGGTTTGGGCGAGACGAAATTAATGGTTGAGGCTTACAAGATTTTATTGTCGGAAAACGCTTCGGTTCGAAGAGCCGAAGAATTGGCTCGAAAAATGAAGGCCCAAAATTCTCAAGGTCCACGGGGAGTGACGGCCAAGATTTACAGCGATGAATTAGAAAAAATGGAACAGGACATTACCGCCAAAATTGACGGAAAAACCAAAGTGAAAATTACGCAATCAAGCACCAGTGCCCGGTTGGTTATTGTGATCACCGAAAACAGAGTTAAAACAACGGAGCTTCTTCGGGATATTCACCGGAAATTAACTTCTTAATACTTAACGTTGGCCAAAATTCCTAAATTCGGTGGAGGCCAATATTTGAGCCAGGCTTTGCCGATAATGTCTTCCCGAACCACGGTTCCCCAGTCCCGAGAGTCGGAACTGTAAGGGCGGTTATCGCCTAAGCAAAAATATTCGTTTTCGCCGACCGTATATTCTTTACCTTCCGGTAAAAAGGAGCCGGGAGAAGTGATCCTTCCTTGAAGATAATCTTCTTTAAGTTGTTGGCCGTTTATAAAAACTTTGCCGTTAGTAATTCTGATCTTATCTTTGGGTAAGCCGATAATTCTTTTAATGTAATCTAATTCACGATTTTTAGGCGCCCGAAAGATAACAATATCGCCCCGTTTTGGGGGACTGAAACGATAAGAGATTTTATCGGTTAAAATATATTCGGCGTCGTGAAAATTGGGTTCCATCGAGCTTCCCTTGACCTGGTGCGGTTGAAAAAAGAAAAGGTAGCCGACGACGAAAATCGCCATGGCGACGACGAAAATCTCGATTAAATCAAAAAAGAAGGTCGTGAATTTTTTTATAAGCTCCATAATTTATAGTATAATAAAGGATAAGTTATTCTGCAAGAGTTTATTGAGGAAGTTTTTCTGGGTGGTTAGCTCAGCGGTAGAGCGCTACGTTCACATCGTAGAAGTCAATGGTTCGAATCCATTACCACCCACTAATTTATTTTCTTGTCTCCGGATGGATCTTACGGCCATTTTGCTTTTGAACAAAAACTGTTTCTTTTAAAGGCTTGCTGGGCGGCTTTACTCCCGGCCTTTTTTCATGATTAGACATTTTTTCCTTTCCGGACAGAATTAGATGATTGTAGTCCATTATGATTAATAGTCAAGGGGAATTTTTTAATTTTGATACCATGATTTAAATCATAGTATCAGGAGAAGGAATATTTTTGACAAACAATGATTTAGTGCTATAATACAACCCAAACACAAGACTTTTTAATTAACCGATTTATAAAAACAATTATGAACATAAGACACGAAACAGAAACTGGACAATCCGGACAAAGACGAAAACCTGTATTGCCAGGTTTTCCTCTATCTCCCAGAAAACCAGGAACTGGAGAAGCCCTTCCTAGTCGCCAAAGTCTTAGAGAAAATAATGTTATTTTAAGAATATATATGCCGGCTTATGGGCAAATTGCCCAAAGGCTGACGGAAGAAGGGTTGGGAAAATACAGCGTAAGAGAAACAAGAGAACAAATTACTCCTTATGGGCAACCTTTAACAAATCCTCTTTTGGTTGTGGTTCGCTTCCGAGGTCAGAAAGATTGGGGACCATTTTGGCAGGTAGCTTATCCGACAAAAAGAGCCATTGATGAAGCCTATAGGCAAGGCAAAGGACAATCAGAGATCAATAAAATAGTTGAGGAGAGGATACAAGTAGGAATCAAATCAGTAGCAACACTGCAACAAACGAGGAAATCAATATAGATTCGGTTTATAAAAACCTTCCCAACTAAATTTTAAAGCCACTCTTCTTCGAAATTCTTATACTTACAGAATGTTTTTCCTCCACCTTTGATATCATGATTTAAATCATAGTATCGGGAGAGTTGATGTCCTGCTGTTTTTATGGTATAAGATTTGGCGTGACTGATCTTGAAAACGAAACTGCTCCTCGTCAGGTAAAATATGCTCTTTTTGCCCATGAAAGGGGAACCGATTACTATGTTTTAGTTACAGAGAATGGGAATTTGCTGGCGTGCGGCCAGGAATTGATAGAGAGGCTTAGATTTTCCGAGAGTTTAATTTCTTTTGATACAGTTGCTGAAAATATACTTAAACAACAAGAAGAAGCTGAAAGAATGAAGATAGTTCCACCGGGTACCGTACCAGATCACTTTGCAAGACAAATAAAGGGTCTTCTTGAAGATGCTCTTCGCCTTCTGGATTTGCCGCCCAAGGAAAATGTTGACTTTTTCAGTTTACCGCAAGATATTGTAGAAACCCTTCATTGGACCCCAAGACAAAAAACGAAATAAATTATCTCATTAATTCACCTTGTTTTGATACCATGATTTAAATCATGGTATCAGGAATCTTCCTTGGGATTCTCCGGATCAAAATCCACAAGGCCGAAGCCTGAGCCCTTTTTAGTTAGTTTATACTTTATGGTTCTTGACACCCTATAGAAAATTATGTTAATGTTGGTCTTGTGAAAAACTATTGGGAAAAAATTAGTATTTCACGAAAAAACAAATTAAAGATCCGCCAGTGGGCGGATTTTTAATGGAAATTTTTAAAAAGAGAGGGGGTGAAAAATGAAAAAGATTCTAACAATTATAACTTCTTTTGTTCTCTTGACAGTGTTTGCTGCGGGATCAGTTTATGCCAAAGAAAGTTGCGCAACCATCAAAGACGGAACAATAACTGACAGTGCAGGCAATCCTGTTGTTTCTGGTTATGATAAATATGGCTATAACTATCAAGCACACATGTTTAATGGGACCTATGATAGTTCAGACAGGAAGATAGACGGAACTTACTGGGGAGACACTGGTGACTATGTAGACGACAAGTTAATGATGAAGTGGAGCGATGCTTGGCTAGCTAATGTCGATTGTGATGGAGACCATAAGCTAGATCGAGGATTAGTTGATGGAGTAGTTAGGGGAATAAGCATGGGATGGTTGACAAACCATGTTGTAGGAGATTACACCGATGCAGAGGGAAACCCTCAAAACTATACAGACTTTGTAAAGATTGTATGGACAGGACCAGGAAGTCCGCTTTGGGGTCAATACACCATAATTCAAGAGGTATTGAATGATCCGTCGGCAGGTCATAACGGACTATTTAGTAAAATTGGGACACCAGGATTCGGTCTAAATGACCACTGGACTACTCTTTAGTCTGATTATTCAAATAACCCATTGAAAGAAATTTCGGTAGGTTGTTTGTTTTATGCTTTCGCAAATTTTATAATTGATTGTGGCTTCTTTAAAAAAAATTCATGAAAAAGATTTTGTTTTTAACGAGACTTTTTTATCCGCATATCGGTGGGGTAGAGAAACATGTGCGCGAAGTAGGCAAGCGATTAGAAGAAAAAGGATATAGCGTCAGTATTATTGCAGAAGGAAGAGATGAAAAAATTGCTAGTAAAGATGGATTAAAAATCTACCATATCCCGATTTCTAGAAATGAAAAACTTAAGAAATTTCAGATTTGGGTTTGGCTTTTTAAAAACAGAAGACTAATCGAAGAAGCCGATATCGTTCACGCTCATGACGTTGCCTTTTGGTATTTCCTTTGCCGTTTTTTATATCCCAGAAAACGATTTTTCGTTACCTTTCATGGATATGAACAGTATCCAATCTCAAAGAAGGCAATTTTCATAAGAAAAATCTCCGAAAAAATAGCCAAGGGAAATATCTGCATTGGTAATTATATTCCCAAATGGTATGGAACAAAACCCAGTTATTTGATTTGCGGAGCAACAGACATTTCTTCTGATTTGGCGTTACCTAATAATAATCAGGCTGTTTTTATAGGCAGACTTGATAAAGGGACAACGATCATGGCCTATCTTGAAGCTTTAAAATACCTTAAACAAAAGGGGGTGGCCATCAATTTAACTATTTGTGCTGATGGTCCATTCAGAAAAAAAGCAGAGGATTATATTAAAAAACACGGACTTGAAGTTAAAATTTTAGGCTTTGTCTCTAACCCGGAAAAATATTTAGCCAAAGCTCATTTTGCCTTTGTTTCCAGTTATTTAGCTATCTTAGAGGCGATGGCAGCTAAAAAACCCGTTTTTGCTGTTTATAATAATCCTTTAGAAAAAGATTATTTAGGATTAACTCCTTTTAGTCGGTGGATTATAAGTGAAGAAGATTCTGAAAAACTTGCCGACAAAATAAAACAATCTTTGTCTAATCCCATGATAGACAAGAAAAATATTGAAGGTGGTTTTAATTGGGCTAAAGATCAAACTTGGGAAAAAATGACTAATCTTTATCTTAAACTTTGGGGTTTACCATGAAAATTTCGTTTATTACGACCGTTTTGAATGAGGAGAAGACGATTGATCTTCTTTTTAATTCTTTGCTTTTACAAACCGAAAAGCCGGAAGAGGTCGTGATTGTTGACGGCGGATCAAAAGACAGAACGTTACAGATATTGGAAAAGAGGAATTGGAAATTAGCTAAACAGGGGATTAAGGTTTTAATTATCGTTAAAAAAGGGAATCGGGCGGTCGGCCGCAATGAGGCCGTAAGACAGGCAACAGGCGAAGTTATCGCCCTAACTGACGCCGGTTGTGAGCTTGACCGTAATTTTTTAAAGCAGATCACCGGTCCTTTCGGCAATCCGAAAGTCGAAGTTGTCGCCGGTTATTACAAGGCCAAGACAAAAACGATTTTTGAAAAATGCGTTGTTCCTTTTGTTTTGGTCATGCCCGACAAACTTAAACCGGAAAGTTTTTTACCTTCTTCAAGGTCCATGGCCATTAAAAGAAATCTTTTTCTTAAACTGGGTGGTTTCCCCGAAGAATGTTCCGATAACGAAGATTATGTTTTTGCCCAAAGATTAGTCAAAAAAGGGATAAAAATTCATTTTGCCAAAAACGCCTTGGTTTATTGGCTGCCCAGAACCAATTTATTTTCCTTTTTCCTCATGATTTATCGTTTTGCCAGAGGCGATGCACAAGCCCGTTTAAGGCGTAAAAAGGTCTTGACCGTTTACTTGCGTTATCTCCTCGGGCTTATTTTTCTGGTTTTATATTTTCTTCCTTTCAAAAAACCAATCCGTCTCGATTTAATTTTTCTTTTCTTAATTTTTGCTTATTTTCTCTGGTCGATTAAGAAAAATTACCGTTACGTTAAGCATTGGCTGGCTTTTCTTTATTTACCCCTTTTGCAAATAACGGCTGACTTAGGAGTTATGACTGGGTCGTTGAGAGGATTTTTTAAAAAAAGAGTAAAATTAAGTTAAAGTTAATGATATCAGCCATTATCCTAACGAAAAACGAAGAAAAAAATCTTGAAGACTGTTTAAAAAGTCTTGCCTGGTGTGACGAAATTATAGTGGTGGATGACTACTCACAAGATGAGACGGAAAAGATTTTGAAAAAGTTTCAGGTAGCAAGTATCAAGTATCAAGTACACCAAAGGCATCTTGATGGGGATTTTGCGAGGCAGAGAAATTTCGGGTTAGAGAAGGCGACAGGGGAATGGGTTTTATTTGTTGACGCCGATGAAAGAGTTTCTCCAACGCTTCGTGAAGAAATAATTAAAGAAATTAATGATCCTCAAAATAAATTTAACGGTTTTTTCCTAAAACGACGCGATTTTCTTTTCGGCAAGTGGCTGGAGTATGGAGAGACAAGCAAGGTTAAACTTTTAAGATTGGCCAAAAGGGGGACGGGGAATTGGCAAAGACCCGTACACGAAATTTGGCAAGTTAATGGCCCGGTCTCTACCCTCGCCTCTCCCCTTTTGCATTTTCCGCATCCCACCGTCACGGAATTTTTAAAAGACCTCAATTTCTATACCGATTTAAACGCGCAAGCTTTTTACAAAGAAGGAGTCAAAGTTGACTTTTGGCAGATTATTATTTATCCGTTGATTAAATTTATGAAGAACTATTTTTTTCTTTTGGGTTTTTTAGACGGAACAGCGGGTTTGTTGCAGGCGATGTTTATGAGTTTTCATTCGTTTATGACGCGAGGTAAATTGTGGCAGTTATGGCAAAAGCGTTAAAAATCCTTATTTTTTGTCTTTTTTTCTTTCTGCCGTTTGGTCAATTGACCAAAGTGCCCCTGGGAGTAACGGAAGTTTCTCTTTATTTTCAGGATATTATTATTGTTTTTCTTGTTTTGTTTTATTTAACAGGGTTAATTTTTAAAAAAATTCCCCGGCCAAAAGCTCTGCTTACCAAACCGCTTTTAATTTTTGGCAGCATCGGGCTGATCTCGCTTTTTTTCAATCTCGGCAATTATTCCGTAAGAGAAATCGGTATTGCTTCTCTTTATCTTTGGCGCTGGCTTTTCTATTTTGGTCTTTACTTTGTGATTGGGGAATTGGCAGGCAAAAATAAAAACGAAGCGGAGCAGTTTAAATCGGGCTTAATCCTGGCAGGGACGGCGACGGCTTTTTTGGGTCTTGCTCAGTATTTCTTATATCCTAATTTGCGCAATTTAGCGTATTTAGGCTGGGACCCGCACTTTTATCGGAGCTTCGGGACTTTTCTGGATCCTAATTTCTTGGGTCTTTTTTTGGTTTTAACTTTAATTATGGTTTTCTTTCGGCTCGAGGATGAATCTAAACGTGGTAACATGTTAACACGATACGCGATGATTTTGGGGCTTATTCTCTGTTATTTGGTTTTGGCTTTAACTTACTCCCGCAGCAGTTATTTGGCTTTTTTGGCGGCCGGAGTCGTGATTGCCCGGTTTAAGAAGTCTTTAAAATTTTTACTCGGACTCGTTTTAATCGGCCTTTTAACGGTTCTTTTTCTGCCCCGACCGGAAGGCAGTCTCGGGGTTAAACTGGAAAGGGAAGACACCATTCGCGCCAGAATCATCAATTGGCAGCAATCTTTAACGATTTTTAAAGGTAGTCCTCTTTTGGGAGTCGGTTTTAACACTTATCGTTACGCGCAAAGGAATTACGGATATCTACAGGAAAACTGGCAGGAAAGTCATGCCGGGGGAGGAGCTGACGCGAGTCTTCTTTTGGTTTTGGCGACAACGGGAACGATCGGTTTTTTAAATTTCGGTTATCTTATCTTACAAATCCTTAAATATCACCTTAAAAAAAAGAACGTGGTTCTCCTTGCCAGTTTAGCCGCGGTTTTTATTCATTCTTTCTTTGCCAATAGTCTCTTTTATCCCGAAATTACGATTTGGCTCATGTTTCTTTTAGGTCTTACGGAGAATAATTAACTTTTTTTTCAACCGTGGTTTGATTGCCGGCTTTATCGGTGGCGATAATCTTTAAAAGATTTTCCCCGGAATTTAAAGGGTAGGAATAAGAAAAACTGCCGTCATTTTTAACCATGACAAAGCGGTTATTAACGGTCACGACGGTTTCCGTATCGGTTAAACCGACAATCGATGCGTTTTTCTTCTCGCCGCTAAAATTTTCTCCATCATTGGGCTGGGTAATTTCCAATTTAGGCGGCGTTTTTTTATAGATAATAATTAAAGGATCGGCCGGTTGGCTTTGATTATTAGCCGCATCTTTAGCCTGAGCGGTGATTTTATTTTCTCCCTCCGAAAGGTTTATGTTTGGGAGAATGAAGTTGCCGTCATTGCCGATCAGAATTTTTTTGAAAGTTAGGCCGTTAAGAAAAATTTCCACCGAAGTATTGGGTTCAGCGTAGCCGCTGATGGTGATCGTAGCGCTGTTTGTCGCCGTATAAGGGGCCTCAAGACGCGGGGTATAAGGCGGAGTCGTGTCTTGTGTCAGGTCGCTGCCCCCTCGTAAATTAGCCATAAAAAGGCTGAATTCTCTTAAAGCCGGAATCCCTAAAAAAAGGAAAGAAACGAGGATGATAATGGTGCCCAGGACACTAAAAATAATCCGGCGATAGGCTCTCCGTTCTTCAAAACGCGCCAATCTTGAGATGGGTTTTCTCATAGTAAAAAGCGTTGCCCCGCCTGCCAAAGCTTGAGCCGCCTCTGGGAGTCGAACCCAGGACCTCTACTTTACGAAAGTATTGCTCTACCAACTGAGCTAAGGCGGCAACTTGATATTATTTTACTCTAAAAGGAAACATAAATTCAAATAAAAGTGCCGAAAGTATTTATCAACCGACAGCAGAAGATTTAAAAGGCAAGTAAATCTTATCCTTCACGATATTATCTTTTCTCGCTTTTTAAAGAATTTAAAAACCAAGAAACAAGACTAAGAACCAAACTGAAGATGATGGCGGTGCCGATATTGCTGACGAAAAATCCCGGGACGATGGCGCTTGCCAAAATAACCATAAGTCCGTTTAAAATTAAAATAAACAAGCCCAGGGTCATAATGGTAATGGGCAAAGTTAACAAAACCAGAATAGGTTTAATAATGGTGTTGGCAATACCCAAAACAACGCTGACCATAATGGCTGAGAAAAAATCTCTAATAACAACCCCTGGAAGAATTTGGGAAGTAATAAAAACCGCTAAACCATTAACTAATAAATTTAAGAACAGTCTCATGAAATTAAAATAGCAGATTAGTTAACTAACGTCAATTGCTTTTTGATTCCTGATAACCCGCGACTCTTTCGTAAAGTGGCCTTCCCGGACAAGGAGTAAACAAGACCGTATCTACTTGAAGACCGAAATCTCGAGAAATTAAAGAACTAATTTCTCCCGCGAGTTCTCGGTTTTTAATTCTTAAAATTCCCCCGCGGTGGCAAAAACCCGTGCAGCCGTTTTCGGCATAAATACCCAAAACAACCGGTTTTCTTTCTTTGCTTTTTAGACCTGTACGAGGCGCCACAAACAACGGCAAGGTTTCAATAAATCCGTTAACCCTTAAGGGATAATAAACAACTAAATCCTGTGTTTCTGTTTTGTATCCTTGTATAAATTCTTCAGCGGAAACTCTTTGATAAGGGAAATCAGGCCGACAAGTTTTTCTCTGATCGACAAATCCCGGTTTAGCCTCTAATTCTTCCCAAACTTCCAGATATGATTTTTGGCTTGAAAAAGTATGAATGTAAATATCGAGATATGAAACACCCTTCTTTTTTAGAGCTAATTCCAGTTTCTTTTCGTAAGCAAGCCACCAGTTATAGGAAAGCTTGTACCAAAAATAATGGTTACCTCTTTGCGACGAAAGTAATCCCCGGATATGAGGGAAAAAATGATCGAGTAAGTCAATTTTTCCTCCTTGAGCGATAAAGGATTGAAGTTTGGGAATTGATGGTAAAGCATCAATCTGCCCAATATACGTATGTCTTGAAAAGGTTTCTTTAGGACTATAAGGTCTTGCGGTGACCATAAACTGCAGAGGAGAACCGTCAATTTCCAAATCAAGAACGGTTATCGGGGAACATGGGCGCCACGGTATACATAAGCCTCACGATCGTCAGGCAGTTCCCTCATTCCTGCGGAAATCGCAAAGCGCCATGCTTTACGGGTCGGTATTTCCCCAAGGTAAACGAGACGTTTTTGGAATTGTTCAAAAGGTAAATATTCTCTTGGATCAGGTGCGTAATCCGTACTCCACCAATGAGGAGATGTCTGCTCAATAAGTCCTTTTGCTTTATACCCCTTAAGGATAGTTAAATAATCTACGCCGTTTGATTCAAATTCTGCGCTCATAAAATTGACTACATTTCGACAAGCAAAATGCCCAATTGGAGCTCCTTTTATCAAAAAGCTCGAACTTATTTTACCAAAAATCTGTAACAAATCATAGCGCGTCGGCGGCTGCGGCGAGGAAAAGGGATTTAAGGGGAAAGGGAATCGCCGCAGCCGCCTCCGCTTTTCGCTCAGCCGCCATTCGGCGGGGCTCTCTTCCCGCAAAATTTTTCGCACCATTAGAAAATTAAAAACAGGAGAAGAAAAAAACTATGAATTCAATTATCCTTTATTCGTGGTAAAACTCGCATTAGATCAACCACGTTATCATAATCAGCCAAAGTTAGTAAATTTTCAAAATTTTTAATTCCTTCACTTTCTATTCCCATTTCTTGACAAAGTCTTTTTAGAATTTCTTTCATTCTTTTTTCATCGGGATGGACCCTCTTAACCATTTCCTTAAAAAGATTACGAACTGTTGTCTTTTGGCCTTCATTGGCTGGTTTGGGAAAATTGAAATAAGCTAAGGGAATATCATGGTCTTCCCCTAAGATTTTTTGAGTAAGATTAACAAATTCTTGATACTCATCATTATAGTCTCTGGCTGGTATGTTAATTGAAGGCTTTTCTTTACCCCATTTTTTCTCCGCCGCTTTTCTAATTTTCAAATTCCGAAGGGCTCTTATGATTGGCAAGGAAAATGGACAGACCTTTTCGCAATGACCGCAAAAAAGACAAGAAGCTGGCTTAACCGGTGTTTTATTATAGACCTCCATCAGCCAATCTTTTGGCCCAAATTTTTCAAAATATCCCTCAAGCCGCAAAAATAAAGTAATGTTGATTCTCGCCGGACAACCGCCGTCGCGAGTAATACAATAACCGCACGCCCGACAGAAAGGAAGACCGATTTTTTTCACCTCTTTTTTTAATTTCTCCTTATCTTCTTTAGTAAAATTCGGATTTTTCAAAACTTCAACCACATCTTCGTTAAGTTCTCTTTCATTTAAAATTCCCGGAATAACAGTGGAAATAGTGGGGTTGATCAAACAAAACCGTATGGCGGCAGCCGCATTTTTAAAAGTTCCTCCAGCCAAAGGCTTCATCACAATAACGCCAATGTTTTCTTTTTGGCAAAATGGCAAAAGAACTTTGGTTGCCTCTTGCTCTTTGAAATTAAAATTGACCATTAAAACATCAAAAAGCCCGGTTTTAGCCACTAAAAGAAGGGTTTCAAGATTGTGTCCAGAAACACCGATAAATTTAATTTTCCCTTCTTTTTGAGCTTCTTTTAAAGCTTTTAAGGCTCCATTTTGTGAAAGAACCAAATCCAGCATCTTTTTATCTTTAAGATGGTGAATCATGTAAAGCTCAATAAAGTCGGTTTGAAGGTTTTTAAGACTTTGGGTGATTTCCTCTTTCATTTCCTTGAAAGTAAGCACCGGACTTTTAGAAGCAATAATCCACTCCGAGCGGCAAGATTTAATTATTTTACCGACTTTTAGCTCGGAGTCGGTCCAGGCCCTGGCAGTATCAATAAAGTTTATTCCACATTGGTGAGCTTTATTAATAATATCAGCCGCCTCTTTAAAGGAAACTCTCTGGATAGGAATTGCCCCAAAACCGATCTCGGAAACTCTTAAATTGGTTCTGCCTAAAATTCTAAATTTCACTTTTTTGTTAAAGAGATAACACTACTTATTAAATCAGAAATCTTATCGGTTTTTTGGGCCATTTTTTCTAACTGGCATTGGTTTCCCTTTTTGTTGTCGTAAATTTTCTCGACAATTTTTTCTGCATATAAAGGAATTTTTCGTTCTTGGCAGAAAACGAGAGCTAAACTACTTGCTAAGAGACTAAAGATTTCCTTAACTCCGGAAAAAACAGCAATTTTTGCCGCGGCCAAACCGATTGTTTTATCATAAATAGTTGCCTGTTTAAGAAAACCTTTTTTAGAAGCAATGACTAAATCCAAAATCCCTTGATGATTTGATCGAAAAACTACGCTCCGACCGCTTTTAATAATAAGAGTATATTTTCCTTCTTTAATTTGTTGTAAATATGTAGTCATATTCTAAATATAGCATATTATATTGATTTTTTATAGTTTGCGAAAATTTTGCAGGAAGCGCAGCCGCCTCCACATTTGCTCGCCCCGCCATTCGGCGGGGCTCGCTTCCCGCAAAATTTTTCGCGCCAGAAATAAAAAATAAGAAGGGAAGACACGCTTGGCTCAAGTCACCCATCCGCGCGTGTCAAAAATGTAGTCCCTAAAAAGCAGGGGTATTTTGTTAAGAACCCATTGACATTCCATAAAAATTTCTCTACTCTAAAGATAGAGAAAATTTATGAAAAAACATCTTCCCCAAAGCCATCAGGCTATAAGTAGTAAATTAAAATATCTACTTCCTGCACTCATTTTTTCTCTTGTTTTCTTCGGCACTGTAACTGCTGTCCAGAACCAAAACTCTACCCGCGTATTAGGAGAACAGACTGAACAGAAAGGAAATCAAGAAAACAAAGAAGGCACTGAGCCAAAAGAGCAAGTTGAACAGGCTGAGCCAACAGAAGCACCGGAGCCCACCGAAACTCCCGAGCAAGAACAGGAACATGAACAAGAAGCAGAAAAAATCCATCAGGAAGTGCAAAAGGAAATACAAAATAATAATGTGGATAAAGTTGAACTTCATCCAACTTCAGAAAAACCTGGGGAAGGAACGTTAAAGATTGAAAAAGTAAATGGTTCCTCAACCGAAAAAACAGTCCCTTCTTCAGTCGCATCTCTTATTAGCATTCAAAATAGTCAGGCCGGAAGTGTTTCTATTAGTGTCAGCAAAAATGGTACAGTCACATTGGTTAATGGAGGTATTACAGTCCAGACGAATTACCCCGTTGTTATTGATCCTCAAACTCAAACAATTGCAATTAAAACAACAAACGGCGTGACTGTTATCAACTCACTTCCTTCGCAGGCACTAAACGGTGTCCAACCTATCGATAAGCCAACTACCATACAATCAGCGGTACTCGGGACACAAAATGGGCAAGCCTATTATGATGTAAAAGGAGTGCAACAGAGAAGGTTTGTTGGCTTGGTGCCAATTAAGGCAAACGTTGAAACAAAGATTGATGCGCAAAACGGATCAACAATATCTGTCAACAAACCGTGGTATTTAAATATCTTTGGCTTTCTTTACTCCATATAGCCAAAACTGTAATTCCCCATTTTCTTCCCATATTTCTTCCACTATAATACCTCTGTATGCAGATTCTGATTGTGGAAGACGAGGAAAAAATCGCCAATTCCTTACGACGGGGGCTCTTGGAAGAACGCTATACTGTTGATCTGGCCCGCGACGGCGAAGAAGCGCTTTACAAACTTGACATCAACGAGTATGACCTGGTTATTTTGGATTTAATGATCCCCAAAGTGGACGGTATTACAGTTTGTCGCCAAATTCGCCAGACCAACTCTCATCTTCCCATTCTTATATTAACAGCTAAAGATGGGACCGAAGACAAAATTACGGGGCTTGACGCGGGCGCCGATGATTATATCACTAAACCTTTTTCTTTCTCGGAACTTTCGGCAAGGATAAGGGCTCTTTTCAGAAGGGGTCGCAAAGCGGATCCCACGATTCTTGTTTTTGATGATTTATCGCTTGACCCGGCCACGAAAACCGCCAAACGTAAAAATAAAGTAATTACCCTAACCGCAAAAGAGTATGCGCTTCTGGAATACTTTATGCGCTATCCAAACAAGGTTTTAACCAAGACAGAGCTATTGGAGCATATCTGGGATTATAATTATGACGGACTTTCCAACATGGTGGAAACGTATGTTAAATATTTGCGAAAAAAAATAAAAGTGGACGGGCAAAGCCGTGAACTTATCCATACCATGCGGGGCTCAGGTTATATCTTAAAGAAAGACGATCATGTTTAAAAAAGCGCGTATACAACTGATATTTTTTTATTCTCTTGTTTTTCTCTTCTTCTTCTGGCTATCTAATACAACTTTATATTTATTGGTGGGTCAATCCTTAGGAGGCGACCCATCCTTAATAGTGTTTTGGGATACTTTATTTCTATTAAATATTGTCTTCATTTTTTTAGTACCCTTTATTGCCTGGTTTTTCACTTTGTTAACTCTTAAACCGGTACAGAAAATTCATGAGCAGCAAAAACAGTTTATATCTGATGTGTCCCATGAATTAAGAACTCCTCTTTCCATATTAAGTAGCGAAATAGACGTAGCTTTGAAAAAAAATCGCCGGACAACATTTTACAAACAGATTCTGACCAGCAATAAACAGGAAGTGGGCCGTTTGGCAGCTTTAGTCGAAAACCTGTTATTTCTTGCCAGAGAAGATGAGGGGCAACAAACTGTAAAGTTTGAAAGAGTAGACATTACTGATCTTCTGGGAAATGTCACTGCTTCACTGAAGGACAAAAGCGTTAAAAAGAAAATCTCTATACATTTTGAAGCGGCAGAGGAGGCGGTGGTAGTTTCGGGACAACCAACAATGCTAAGACAACTTTTTCTCAATATTATTGACAATGCCATCAACTACACACCAATAAACGGCGCTGTGTGGGTTAGTTTGAGAAGCCAAAAGCAATATGCGCAAATAAAGATAAAAGATACAGGGATTGGTATATCAGAAGGGGATCAGAAAAAGATCTTTGAACGTTTTTATAGAGTAGATTCTTCCCGTTCTCAAGTAAGCGGTTACGGACTCGGCCTTCCTATCTGCCAATCTATTGTTCGGCTTCATCAAGGAAGTATTATGGTTCACTCTCGTTTAGGAAAAGGGTCGGTATTTACCGTTCTACTTCCCAGAGCTTCCCGCTAAATACCAGGTTTCTTCCACAGTCTTCCCATATCTCATTTTATATACTGACGTTGTTATTTATTTTTAATAAGAAAGGGGGTGAAAATATATGAACATCAAAAAAACAGTACCACTTGCTGCTTTGGCGTTGGTGCTTTTGGGTGGCGGTGCTTTTGGGATAAGTAGGGTGAAAGCAGCTCCTGTCCACGCTCAAACTCCAACTATCCAGTCTCAAAGTGCAACGCAGCAAACAGCTGATAAAGAAACCAACGATGGTGCAACTGAAGTAAAAGAGGCACGAGAAGGAGTTGAAAGTGTTGAACCCGCCAACGAACAGGCGCAGGAGAAAAACCTGCCAGGCGGCGGACACCAGGATCAAGGTCAGGCAGACCACCAGTTTGAAGGCGTTGAGTAATCTAGCTAGGAACTGGGTGTGAAAGGAACGGAGGCATAACGCCTCCGTTTTCTTTTTAAAAACTTTTATTTTCTTTTTTCCTTCCTAATATCTAAACGGCGCGAAAAATTTTGCGGGAAGCGAGCCCCGCCGAATGGCGGGGCGAGCAAATGAGGTGGCGGCTACGGCGATTCCTTTTCCCCTTAAACCCCTTTTCCTCGCCGCAGCCGCCGACGCGCTATGATTTGTTACAGATTTTTGGTAAAATAAGTTCGAGCTTTTTGATAAAAGGAGCTCCAATTGGGAAATCGCGGCGCTCGCTTTGCGAGCGCCCATTCGTTTAACGCCTCAAATCGGACTTTTTTATCACAGAATTGCCAGTTCGTTTGTGCGAAGCACAAAATCAAACTTCGTTTGACATCCAATTTTTTGCCTTTCGTCAAAGACGAAAATTCCAGATTTTCAGAAAGAAAGCGCCAATTTACTCAGCCTTTGGCGGAGCTGCCCAAAAGCGAAAAGAATTTTTGCGATGCTATTGAAAAAGTTTTGTAAAACTTGTTATACTAATGCTGGTTTCAGCATTAAAGGTCGTCCTTTTTAGTAGCCGTCTCGGACAATTCAGGGCGACTTGAGTTGAGACCACCGGGGCGGCTATTTAAGTTTTACAAACATGACTAACAACTTTCCGCAAAAATTCTTTCTCTATGCCCGCAAATCTACAGATGAAGCGGACAGGCAAGTTTTATCAATTGAAGCGCAACTAACTGAAGTCAGAGAGTATGCTCAAAAAGAAAATCTGTTGATTGTTCGTGAGTTTATTGAGACAAAATCAGCCAAACAACCAGGCAGAGAAATTTTTGAGAAAATGTTAGCGGGCATAGAGAACGGTGAGGCAAATGGAATTTTAGCGTGGCATCCGGATAGAGTCGCCAGAAATGCGGTTGACGCTGGAAAAATTATTCACCTTCTCGATAGAGGATTTTTAGCCACGCTAAAATTCCCCACTTTCTGGTTTGACAAAACTCCTCAAGGACTTTTTATGCTCTCAATCGCTTTTGGGCAGAGCAAATATTACATCGATAATCTTTCGGAAAATATCAAGCGGGGCATACGCCAAAAACTACGAAAAGGAATTTATCCAGGGGTGTGCACCACTTGGTTATGTTAACGAATTGAAAAATCACACCATTCTTAAAGACCCGGAAACTTGGCAAAAAGTCAGAAAACTTTTTCTGGCGTGTGCCGTAGGTAAATATACGCTTGATCATTTGCAAAAATTGGCGCTTTCTTTTGGCTTGGTGAGCCCAAGATCGAAAAGAAAATTATCAAACGCTACTTTACAGCGATTGCTCCAAAACCCCTTTTACTATGGCTGTTTTCAATACAAAGGTGAGCTTTACGAAGGAGTCCATGAGCCAATAATTTCCCAGCAACTTTTTGAAAAGGTGCAGCGGGTAATGAGTGATCGCGGAAAACCAAAGAAAGAAAATCAGGATTACAACTTTATTTACACTGGAATTTTTAAGTGTGGCGAATGTGGTCGAGCTATCACCGCTGAACAGCATACTAAAAAATCTGGTTTGGTTTTCCGCTATTACCGTTGCACCAAAAAGGACACTGATTGTCAACAAAAGTTTCTCAACGAGAATGATTTATTTGCTCAACTCAACGATATTTTTCAAAAAGTTGCTTTACCAGACGGCTGGTTGAAACCAATCTTAAATAAACTTGACCAAGAGGAAAAAGAAATCAGCCAGTCGTCAAAATCTTTCGCCCAAAATCTCCAAAGAGAAATCGGTGAAATTGAAGTCAAGCTCTCCAAAGTCCTTGATATGCAACTAGATGGTTCAATTTCTCTTGAGGAATACAAAAAGAAAAAGGAAGAACTTATAAACCGAAAAACCGGACTGAAACAAAAATTAGCTGATTTTGAGCGAAAGGGAAATTATTGGCTCGAACCGATGAGGAATTTCATTTTAGCCGCTCACCAAGCCAATTTATTAATAAATTCTGAAAATTTGGAAGAGAAGCGTAGCTTCCTGCAAAAAATTGGCTCGAACTGGCAACTCTGCGATAAAAAAGTCAGATTTGAGGCGTTAAACGAATGGGCGCTCGCAAAGCGAGCGCCGCGATTTCCCAATTGGAGCGGGATAGCGGAATCGAACCGCCTTCTCTACCTTGGGAAGGTAGCATACTACCGGTGTACTAATCCCGCACTAAAAAATCTAAACGATTTTTCAGTGTAAACACTAAAAAATTCTGAATCTAGTTCAGGTTGATTTTTTTAATTAAGCTTTTGAAAATATCCAGATTTTTATCTTGGCAAGGTTAAGACATTGCCGGCGTGAATCAGGTTAGGGTTTACCAAATTATTCGCCTGGGCAATTTTTGACCACTGATAACCATCGCCATAAGCTCGAACCGCAATGTCCCAAAGGTCGTCACCCGTAACGACCGTATAACTTCCGCCGGTAATCGAAGGTGTTGCTGCCTCGGTTATGCCTGTTAAGGGAAGGATCGGTTCGACTTTGGGAATCTTAAGCTGTTGTCCCGCCTCGAGATAATCAGGATTAGAGAGTTGATTTTCTTTAGCAATATCTGACCAGTTATAACCGGATTTGAAAAATTTTTCAGAAATTGACCAAAGAGTGTCTCCTTCGGCGACGGTATAGGTCGCTGGTAAAGCAACTTGTGCTTCTTTCTTTTCTTCGGTTTGTGATTGTCCCGCCTGACTGCCATTTTTACGACCTCCGGAAAAGAAATTGAAAAGCAAAATACCGATGACAATAACGACCAATAAACCCAAAGCCATGGAGACGTAAGATTCAGAGAGTTTTAAGCTTTTAAGAAATTTTTTCCACATAACTTAATCTTCCCTCCTTTCCAGGCAGAAATTCAGGCAGATTCAGTTTAGCGGACCCGGCCGGGATCGAACCGGTGATCTCGTCCTTGACAGGGACGCGTGTTAACCGCTACACCACGGGTCCAAAAAAAGAAACTGCCAGAGCCATAATAATAGATTATTGTCAAATAGTCAATCCTTTGCTATGATTTTAAGTGTCATATGACCAATCAGGAAATCGCCCGGCTTTTAAAGAAGATTGCCGCCGCTTATCTTGTTAAAAACGAGAATCGCTTCAAAATTATGGCTTACGAACGGGCGGCCGATAGTCTCGAAAATACCCCCATTGAAGCTAAAGGTCTTTGGCAAGAGGGAAAATTAGACGAAATCCAAGGCATCGGTCCTTCAATTGCCGGTCATCTTGATGAACTTTTCAAAAAAGGCAAGATTCGTCATTTTGAGCAGGTTTTAAAAGGTCTGCCCGAAGCGATGTTTTCTCTTTTAGCTTTGCCCGGTTTTGGCCCCAAAAAAGCTTATAAATTAGCTAAGGTTTTGAAATTAAAAAGCGCCAAGACCGCCATTACCGATCTTGAAAAGGCAGCTAAAAAAGGGAAAATAGCCGTGATTGAGGGTTTCGGAGAAAAATCCCAACAAGATATTCTTGAGAGCCTGAAAAGCTTTAAAAAAGGACAGCTTAAAGAAAACCGCATCAATTTGCCACTAGCTTCAGCTTTGGCTACGGAAATAATTAGCTATCTTAAATTATGCCCGCAAAGTTTACGGATCGATCCGTTAGGTTCTTTGAGAAGACAGGTGGCGACAATCGGAGATATTGATATTGCCGTGGCTACCCAAGACCCCCAAGAAGTTATCGATTGGTTTATTAAGTATCCCCGAAAACAAAAATTAGTGGAAAAAGGGCCAACCGGCGCCAGTTTGCTTCTTCATAACGGCCGGCAGGTTGATTTGCGGGTGCAAAAACCCAAAGCCTACGGGGCGATGCTTCAATATTTTACCGGTTCGAAAAACCATAACGTTCATTTGCGCGAATTAGCCTTGAAACATGGTTTGTCGTTATCCGAATACGGCATTAAAAAACTGGGGAAAAACCATAAAATAAACGAATATAAAGACGAGGAAAGCTTTTATCAGGCCGTCGGTCTTCCCTTAATTCCCCCGGAATTGAGAGAAAATACCGGAGAGATTGAGGCGGCTTTGCGACAAGCTCAAAACAAACCCGATGGTTTACCCAATTTAGTTAAACTCGACGATATTAAAGGAGACCTGCATCTCCATTCTGATTTTCCCATCGAACCTTCTCATGATCTGGGCGTCTCTTCCATGGAAGAAATTATCGAAAAAGCCGAAAGTTTGGGGTACGAATATCTGGCTTTTTCCGAACACGCACCCAGTGTCAGTCAACATTCAAAAGAGCAGATCTTCAGTATCTTATCAAGACGGAGAGCGATAATTGAGCAATTAAAATTGACTACTAAAATTGTTCGAGTAATAAATTTACTTGAAGTGGATATTCTCACTGACGGCAATTTATCAATCGAAAAGAGAAGCTTGGCTTTACTTGACGGAGTCATTGCCTCGGTACACAGCGGTTTTCAACAAAACAAGGAGCAAATGACCAAAAGAATTTTACGGGCTTTGGAAAATCCCCAGGTTAAGATTTTAGGGCATCCGACCGGGAGATTACTCGGACGAAGAGAGGGTTACGAGGTTGACTGGGAAGAAATTTTTGCCTTTTGTCAAAAACACGGCAAGGCGCTGGAGATTAATGCCTGGCCGGAAAGACTCGATCTTCCGGATTTTTTGGTTCGTCAAGCCATCGCCAAAGGAGTCGGTTTAATTATCTCAACCGACGCCCATAAAGTTTCGGAAATGGATCTTATGTCCTATGGAGTTGCGGTCGCTCGCCGGGGATGGGCGGAAAAAAATGACATTTTAAACACTTTAGACTATAATGAATTTTATCAATGGTTAAAAGAGAGGAGGTGAGGCATGTTGCCTGTTTTATTATTAGGAATTGTTCTTCTCGTCGTTTTTGTCTGGGGTTTATACAACGGTTTAGTGACAGCCAAAGCCCGTGTTGATGAGTCCTGGAGCGGCATTGACGTTCAGTTAAAAAGAAGAGCCGACCTAATTCCCAATTTAGTGGAAACCGTTAAGGGTTATGCGACTCATGAAAAAAGCGTCTTTGAAAATGTGACTGAAGCCAGATCCGCCCTAATGGGAGCGAAGACCCCGAAAGAGAAAGCGGAAGCTAACAATCAGTTAAGCGCCGCTTTAAAAAGTCTTTTTGCCGTGGCTGAAGCTTATCCGGATCTTAAAGCGAGTCAAAACTTTGCGGATTTACAACAGCAATTGGGGGATACCGAAGATAAAATTGCCTATTCACGACAATTTTACAATACGAACGTGCTTGATTATAACGTCAAAATTAAGGTCTTCCCCAATGTTTTATTGGCCGGACCGTTAGGATTTCGCGAAGTCGAATTCTTTAAGGCGGCGGCGGAAGAAAAAGAAGAAATTAAAGTTAAGTTTTAATTCCGCTTAAAAAGTATGTCAATTTATTCACAGATTGACTCTAACCGACGTCGAACTTATTTAGTGATGGTCTTTTTTATCGCCTTTATAACCCTGACGGCTTATATTTTCGGTCGGGCCTCGGGTTATGGTTTGTCTTACGCCGGAATAGCTTTAATCATTTCCGGTTTTGTTTCCTTTGGGAGTTACTATTGGTCGGACAAGCTCATTCTTCTTATGTCCCAAGCAAGAGAAATTAACGAAAAAGACAATCCTCTCCTTTTTCGGACTGTCGAAAATCTTTGTCTTGGCGCCGGTTTACCAAGGCCAAAGATTTATACAATTGACGATTCGGCTCCCAACGCTTTTGCGACCGGTCGCGATCCTCAACATGCCGTTATCTGTGTAACCTCCGGACTTCTAGGCAAACTGGAAAAAATAGAATTGGAGGGTGTTATCGCTCATGAATTATCACATGTTAAAAATTACGATACGCGGCTCATGGGCATTGTGGCGATTTTGGTAGGCATGGTGGCTTTTTTAGCCGATTGGTTTATGCGTTCGCTTTGGTGGGGTGACCGGAGTGATCGTGAAGAAAAAGGAAGTGTGCAAGGCCTTTTCCTCATCTTGGGGATTGTTTTTGCCGTTCTTTCGCCAATTATTGCCACTTTAATCCAGTTAGCGATCTCCCGCCGGCGGGAATATTTGGCTGACGCCTCAGGCGCGCTTTTAACTCGTTATCCGGACGGGCTCGCCCGGGCTTTGGAAAAAATTGCCCGCGACAAAGAGGTCCTTGAAGCGGCGACCAATGCGACCGCCCATTTATATATTGTTAATCCGTTTAAGGATAAAAGTTTTTCGGCTTGGTTTTCGGGGCTTTTTGATACTCATCCTCCTTTGGCGGAAAGAATCAGACTTTTGCGCGCCATGTAAATTGGCCATTTTAAAAATGAAAAGACTCCTTGCGATTTGGTTAGGGAAAATCATTAACTTTATAAGTTCCATGGGTAAGTTTGGCGCCGGTTCGACGTGGCCGGGGCATGTTTCTTTAAAAATTAATCCCCAAATAATCTCCCAGCTGACTTCACAATTGAAAAAAGGGACAATCCTGATTGCCGGGACAAACGGCAAAACGACGACGGTTAAATTAATCTACCAAATCCTTAAAGAGGAAAATCCCGACATTATTATTAATGACAGCGGGGCGAATCTTCTCAATGGCTTTGCCTCAACTCTGATCAACAAAAGCGACTGGTTGGGAAAGATTAAGGCGTCATGGGCCGTTTTTGAAACCGACGAGGCGACATTACCTTTGGCTCTTGCGGAGACAGAGCCCAAAATTGTCATCATTCTTAATTTATTTAGAGACCAATTGGATCGTTACGGAGAAATTGATTTGATCGCCGAAAAGTGGCAACAGGCGCTCAAAAAACTAAGCCTAGAGACAACGGTTATTTTAAACGCCGATGATCCCCATGTTGCCTTTTTAGGAAAAGGCCTTCGCAGTCGCGTTTTCTATTTTGGTCTCAACGATAAAAATCTTTTTTTGGCGAAAATGGAGCATGCCGTTGACACCGTTTATTGTCCTTCGTGTAATGCCAAACTCGATTTCGAGGGCGTCTTTTTTTCTCATTTGGGATTTTGGTCTTGTCCCGGTTGTCGGTTTAGCCGTCCCACGCCAAATCTTTTTGTCTGGGATTATCCTTTGCCCGGGACTTATAACCGATATAATACCTTAGCCGCTGTTTTAGCGGCTAAAATTCTTGGGGTGGAAGATCAAAAAATTAATTTGAGTTTGCAAAAATTTAAACCCGCCTTCGGCCGTCAGGAGAAAATCAATTTGAACGGCAAAAATGTCCAAATCCTTTTAAGTAAGAATCCGGCCGGTTTTAACGAATGCCTAAGAACCTTAAAAGATTTTCCCGGTCAAAAAAAGACCGTTTTATTGGTTCTTAATGACCGCATCCCCGACGGCCGGGACATTTCCTGGATTTGGGACGTTGACTTTGAGATCATTAAAGAAAACGTTAGTTCTTTGCTTGTAAGCGGTGATAGAGCTTTTGAATTGGCTTTAAGATTAAAGTATGCGGATTTTCCTTTGGAAAAAACCGAAGTCAAGACCGATCTAAAAGAAGCGCTTCAAAAGGGATTAGCGGAAATCCCCAAAAAAGAAACTTTTTATATCCTGCCTACTTATTCGGCCATGCTTGAAGTGAGAAAAATCTTGGGAGGCAGAAAGATTTTATGAAACTTGTTATCGGTTGGCTTTATCCGGATTTAATGTCAACTTATGGCGATCGGGGCAATATTATAAGTCTTCAAAAAAGATGTCAGTGGCGTGACATTGAAGTTGAAATAAAATCAATTACTTTGGAAAGTAAGGGAGAAGAACTTTTAGATTGTGACTTTCTTTTTATGGGCGGAGCTCAAGACCGCCAGCAAAAAATCGTGAGTGAGGATTTAAGAACAAATAAGGGGCCTATTATTAAGCACCTGATTGAAGGGAATCTTCCCGGTCTTTTTGTTTGCGCCGCTTATCAATTTTTCGGACGATATTATCGGTCGGCAGAAGGCGAGGAAATCCCGGGCCTGGGAATTTTTGATTTAGAAACGGTTCACCCCGGAAAAACAAAAACAAGATGCATTGGCAATATTGTTGTTCGAATAACCAATAACTCCGCCAAAGGCGGATCCGCCTCTGGAGGACAATTACCAATAACTAATTACCTGGTGGGGTTTGAGAATCATGGGGGAAGGACTTATTTAGGGAGAAATTTGAAACCGTTAGGGGAGGTGGTAGTGGGATACGGCAATAACGGGGAAGACAGAAAAGAGGGCTGCGTTTATAAAAATGCCATTGGAACCTATCTCCACGGGCCAGTTTTGCCGAAAAATCCTCATTTGGCCGATTTCTTAATCAAACTCGCTCTTTCCAAAAAAGCCGGTGGTGAGGTAGAATTGAAAAAGCTTGAAGATAGTGTAGAATGGAAAGCCCACGAGAGTCTTTTGGCAAAACTAAGTTTAAAAGGAAATAAAAATGAATAAGCAAAAAATAACGACAGCTGAGATTGAACATATTGCCGCCCTGGCTCAACTTAAATTGACCCGCCCCGAGATTGAAAAATTTCAAAAACAACTTTCCCAAGTTTTGGCTTATGTTAGTCAATTGGCTAAGGTTAAAACTCAAAACGTTGAACCGACAAGTCAGGTTACCGGTTTGGAAAATAGCTTTCGCGAAGACGAAATTAAAGATTCTTTAACCCAAAAAGAGGCCTTATCCTTTGCCGGAGAGGTTAAAGACAATCTTTTTAAAGTTAAGGCCATTTTTTAAATGAATTTAAATGATTTAACCGTTCAGGAAGCAATTTTCGGTTTAACCTCTAAAAAGTTTTCCGCCAGAGAGGTTACCTCGGCGTGTCTGGAACAGATTAAAAAATTAAACAAAGAAATCAAGGCCTATCTTACCATTAGTGAAAAAGAGGCTTTAGAAGCGGCGGAAAAAAGCGATCAGGAACGAAGGGAAAACCCTCTTTTAGCTCAAGAAAAGCCCCTTTTAGGGATTCCGGTTGCCCTTAAAGACCTTTTTTGCACTAAGAACATGAAAACAACGGCGGCATCCAGGCTTTTGAAAGATTATTTTCCCCAATATGACGCGACCGTCGTTTCGAAACTGAAAAAAGCCGGAGCCGTCATTTTAGGGAAAACCAATTGTGACGCCTGGGCTCACGGTGCCAGCGGCGAAAATTCCGATTTTGGTCCGACAAAAAATCCCTGGAACAAACAACTCGTGCCGGGCGGGTCTTCTTCCGGTTCGGCCGCGGCCTTGATTAGTTCTCAGTGTCTGGCAGCCACCGGAACCGATACCGGCGGTTCGGTACGACTTCCGGCCGCTTTTTGCGGCGTGGTGGGTTTAAAACCGACTTACGGCCGAGTTTCCCGTTACGGGATTATCGCTATGGCTTCATCCATGGACGCGATCGGTCATTTTACCAGAACGGTTTATGACTCGGCTCTTCTTTTAAAAGTCACGGCCGGCAAGGATAATTTTGACGCGACGACACCAAACGTCGCCACGGAAAATTTTACCGCTTCTCTTGATCGGGGAATTAAGAACCTAAAGATTGGTATTCCCAAAGAATATTTTGGCAAAGGAATTGACCGAAGAATTGAAGAAACAATTAAAAAGGCCGTGAAAAAACTGGAGGCCTTGGGAGCCAAAATTATTGAGGTGTCTTTACCTCACACCGAATATGCCCTGGCCGTTTATTATATCATTCAACCGTCAGAGGTCTCCTCGAATTTAGCCCGTTACGACGGGATTAGATTCGGACTAACGAGAGACGAATTCGGCGACGAAGCGAAAAGAAGAATCATGTTGGGAACATACACGCTTTCGGCCGGTTATTATGATGCCTATTATTTAAAAGCGATGAAAGTCCGAACGCTAATTAAAAAAGATTTTGCCGAGGCTTTCAACAAAGTTGATGTTCTGATTGCGCCGACTTCACCAAATCTTCCCTGGAAACTAGGTGAAAAAGTCGCCGATCCTTTAAAAATGTATCTGGCCGACATCTTAACGGTAACGGCTAATTTAGCCGGTATTCCGGGGTTGTCTTTGCCTTGCGGCTTTGTGGAAGAAAAGGGTTGTCAGTTGCCGGTGGGAATGCAGATTTTAGGTCCCCATTGGTCGGAAAAATTATTGTTTCAGGTCGGACATGCTTATGAACGAGAAACAAACTTTTTTAAAATCAAACCCAAATTATAATTATCGGTTTGATACTATGATTTAAATCAATGAATCAAACAAAGCTAAAAGTAAACAAAAAAACAAAATATCTGCCGATTATAGGTTTGGAGATTCATGTGGAGTTGAAAACCAAGTCCAAGATGTTTTGTGGCTGTTCGGCCGATTATTTTGGTCATGAACCCAACAGCCAGTGTTGTCCGATTTGTTTGGGTTTGCCGGGAGCCTTACCTTTTCCTAACAAAAAAGCGATTAGAGACTGTTTAGTAATCGGCCTGGCCTTAGATTGTCAGGTTGTCGAGACTTCGCAATTTGACCGGAAAAACTATTTTTATCCGGATTTAGCCAAGGGTTTTCAGATTTCCCAATACGCAAACCCCTTTTGTCTTAACGGAAAATTGGGAGAAATTCGGATTCGTCGGGTCCACATGGAAGAAGACACCGGCAAGCTTTTACACGCCCAAGAAGGGACACTGATTGATTTTAATAGAAGCGGCGTGCCTTTGGTGGAGATTGTGACCGAGCCCGATCTTCATACCGCTTCGGAGGCTAAAATTTTCCTGCAAAAACTTCAGCAAATCATCCGTTACTTAGGCGTTTCTGATGCGGATATGGAAAAGGGGAGTATGCGTTTGGAACCGAATATTTCCTTAATAAAGACCAATACTACCAATAAATACCAATTACCAAGTTATAAAGTCGAGGTTAAAAATATCAATTCTTTTAAGTTTGTCGAAAAGGCCATTAATTTTGAAATTGAAAGACAACAGGCATTATTGGAAAAAGGCGAGGTTATTCATCAGGAAACCAGAAGATTTGACGCCGATAAAGGTTTAACGCTCCCCCAGCGGAGTAAAGAGGAGGCTAAAGATTATCGCTATTTTCCGGAACCGGATATTCCGCCCATCAAATGGACAAAAGAAGAAATTAACAATCTTAAAAATAAAATCCCGGAATTACCGGAAACCAAACTTAAGCGCTTTATAAAAGAGTACGGGCTTTCGGAGTATGACGCCACGATTTTGACGGTTTCCCTAGCGGTTGCCGATTATTTTGAAGAAAGTATTAAGTATTTAGTATCAAGTATTGAGTCTAAAGAGATAACGCCAAAAATCATTGCCAATTGGCTTATTAATAAAAAAGTTGATATTGATAAAAACTCACCAGAAGATTTAGTAGAAATGATTGCTCAAAAAAGTCAACAAGCAACAATTTCTGACGAAGAACTGGAAAAAGCGACGCTAAAAGTTTTGCTTGACAATCCAAAGGCGGTCAGCGATTATAAAGCGGGTAAAGAGCAGGCCTTAATGTTTTTGGTCGGTCAGGTTTTAAAAATGGTTAAAGGTCAGGCCAGCGGGGAAGAGATTAAAACATTAATAAAAGAGGAGCTTATAAAATGACGGAACAAAACGCTGAAATTTCTCATGGAAAAAGTATCCCAGAAAGACAAAAACATATTAAAGATCGAATCGATCAAACTAAAAAGTGGCTTGTTGGTTTAAGACAACAAACTCAAGAAGGTCAATTATCTTGGGAGCAATACGATCATTTAATCGCTAGGGCGATGGTTGCCAGGGAAAGATACGCTGACCTTTCAAGGAGACATTCCCTTATAGACAGACTAACGCAAATTCCTAATCGAAGATGGTTAGACTTGGAAATCCAAAGAGAGACGGAAGAAGCCAAGCGTTCCGGACAACCCCTAGGCCTTTTAATTATAGACATTGATCATTTTAAAAGGATAAACGACCTTCATGGTCACCCTAAAGGTGACCAAGTTTTGCAAGAAACTGCGCGAACTTTACAACAATATTCTCGGGCTGAAGATTTTTTAGCCAGATACGGCGGCGAAGAATTTGCCGTTTTAGTTATTAATTCTCAACCGGAAAAACTTTCGGAGATTGCCGAACGGTTGCGTTTGCAAATAGAAAGATTACAAATAGAAGGTATCTCGCCGCTAACCATCAGCCTGGGTGGCACGTCATTTAAAAAAGGAGAACAAATTAAAGATTTTTTTGCGAGAGCCGACAATGCCTTATATCAGTCAAAAGAACGCGGAAGAAATAAAGTAACAATTTCTTAAATTTATGGCTGATTTTGTTCATCTTCATGTTCACACGGAATATTCTCTCCTTGACGGGTTAGCGAAAATTCCCGAGCTCTTAGCCCGGGCTAAAGAACTGGGAATGACTGCTTTGGCCATTACCGATCACGGAACGATGTACGGGGCTTTTAAGTTTTATCTAGCCGCCCGTGATTTAGGCGTTAAGCCGATTATCGGCATGGAAGCTTACGTTGCTTCCCACTCGCGTTTTGATAAGCAACCCGGTTTGGATAAAGATCAATTTCACTTAACCCTTTTAGCCAAAAATGAGCAAGGGTATAAAAATTTAATGAAATTAACGACCATCGCTCATTTGGAAGGGTTTTACTACAAACCCCGAATTGATCTGGAGGTTTTAAAGACCTACTCGGAGGGTTTAATTGCCCTTTCCGGTTGTCTGGAAGGAGAAATTCCTCATCTTTTACGGATCGGGCAGGACAACAAAGCCGAAGAAAAAGCCAGACAATTTACGGAAATTTTTCCAGAGGATCATTTTTATTTAGAAATTCAGGCTCATCCGAAAATTGAAGATCAGAGAAAAGTTAACGAGAAAATTATCGCTCTTTCCCAAAAAATCGGCTTACCGCTGGTGGCGACGAATGACAGTCATTATGTCAATCCCGAGGACGCCGAAGCTCAGGAAATTTTGCTTTGTGTTCAAACCCAACACACGCTTTTGGAAAAAGACCGACCCTTGTCCATGATTAGTTCGCCTGATTTTTATTTACGCTCACCCGAAGAAATGAGCGGCCTATTCATCCGTAATCCGGAGGCCATCGCCAATACCGTAAAAATTGCCCAGATGTGCGATGTGGAAATTGACATGGGTAAATGGATTTTGCCGCATTTTTCCGTTCCCGACCAAAGCTCCGCAGGCGACTACATGAAAAAACTCTGTGAGGAAAGACTTCTGGAAAGATTTGCCAAGGTTACGCCGGAAATACGGCAACGTTTGGATTACGAACTTTCGGTCATTTCCCAAAAGGGCTATTCGACTTATTTTTTAATTGTCCAGGACTTTGTCAATTGGGCCAAAAAACAAGAGATTGCCGTGGGTCCCGGTCGGGGATCCGTGGCGGGTTCCTTGGTTTCTTATATTTTAAAAATTACCGAGCTTGATCCCCTTTTCCATAATCTTCCTTTTGAAAGATTTTTGAATCCGGACAGGCCTTCACCGCCAGACATTGATTTGGATTTTGCTGATGATCGGCGAGACGAAGTCATTGCCTACGTAACGCAAAAATACGGTAAGGACAAAGTGGCGCAAATCATTACCTTTGGGACCATGGAGGCCAGACAAGCCGTCAGAGACACGGGTCGAGCTTTGGGGATGCCTTACTCTCAACCGGATCGCATTGCCAAGCTTATTCCGCCGGGAGTCCAGGGTTTTCCCATGACGATTTCTCGGGCGATTGAGATTACGCCCGAACTGGCCGCGGCTTATCAAAGCGAGCCGGAAACTCACAAACTTTTGGATTTATCCCGTAAGCTTGAAGGCGTTTCACGCCACGCTTCGACGCACGCCGCCGGCGTGGTGATTGCCGATAAACCACTGGTTGAATATACGCCGCTTCAGAAAGAGGTCAAGGGCGAAAAAATTATCACGCAATATGACATGTATTGTCTTGACTTAAATGCGGCCGCCGAGGGCCGGGCTGTCGGTCTTTTGAAAATGGATTTTTTGGGACTGCGAAACCTAACCATTCTGCAAAATACGATTAAATTTATTAAAGTAACCCGACAGGAAGAAATTAAACTTGATAAAATTCCCCTTGACGACCCGGCGGTTTTTAAAATTATCGCTAGCGGCGACACAACCGGCATTTTTCAAATGGAATCTTCGGGGATGAGAAGACTGGCCAGGGATTTAAAGCCGACAAAATTTTCCGATCTTTCCGCGATGGTCGCTCTTTATCGGCCCGGGCCGATGGAGTGGATCAACGATTTTATTGCCGCCAAAAAAGACCCCAGCAGTATTAAATATCCCCATCCTGATCTTAAGTCCATCTTGGCCGAAACATACGGGATTGCCGTTTATCAGGAACAATGCATGCAAATTGCCAACAAAATGGCCGGTTACAGTTTGGCCGAAGCGGATCGTTTTCGTTTGGCCATCGGCAAGAAAAAACGGGGTTTAATGGAAAAAGAAAAAGAAAAGTTTTTGGCAGGTTGTAAAAAACAAGGATATACGGAAAAAGTGACTGAAAAGATTTTCTCCTTAATTGAAAAATTTGTCGGGTACGGTTTTAATAAGGCCCACAGCGCTTCTTATGCCATGATTGCTTACCAAACGGCCTACATGAAAGTCCATTACCAGGTGGAATTTATGACGGCCGTTTTGACCGCCGAAAGCCGGGGGAGTTCGGGACCGGCCAAAGACGAAAAATTGGCTTTGGCGGTTGAGGAATGTCGCAAAATGAAGATTAATCTTTTACCTCCCGATATTAACACTTCCAATATCGAGTTTACCATTGAAGGAAAACAAATCCTTTTTGGTCTTTCCGCCATTAAAAACGTGGGCGAAGCGGCGATCGAAACTATTTTGTCGGCCAGAGAAAAAGATGGTCGTTTTATCTCTTTGGCTAATTTTTGCCAACGGGTTGATCTTCAGAAAGTGAACCGTAAAACCCTGGAAAGTTTAATCAGGGCGGGAGCCATGGATGCTTTTGGAAAAAGAGCTTCGATGCTGGCCTCACTTTCGAAAATTATGGACGACAGTCATAAGGAACAAAAACGGCAAACCTCTGGTCAAACAAGCCTGTTTGACGGTTCATCTGACCGAGAGGTTGAGGATTGTCTGGTTGATATGGAAGAATTGTCAAAGGCGGAGCTTCTGTCTTTTGAGCGGGAATTATTGGGATTTTATTTAACCGAACATCCCTTACGTCCCGTTCTGGCTTCATTAGCTAATCGCATTAGCCATCAGATCAGCGAATTAGACGAAGCTGCTTCCGGTTCAAAAGTCTTAATAAGCGGCGTTGTCAGCCAAATTAAAAAAATTTTAACAAGACAAAGTAATGCCGAAATGGCTTTTATGAAAATAGAAGACCTAACCGGTTCCATTGAAATCGTGATTTTTCCGAAAATCTATGCGCAAACAAAAGACGATCTTGTTAAAGATCAGGTTGTTTTAGTCATCGGCCGGTTGGATTTTAAAGACGAAAAACCTGTGGTTTTGGCCGAAAAAATTGAAAATATCAGTGCTTGACTTATCTTCGCTAAATAGATAAAATTTAACTGAAAAATAATTAAGAAAAAGAAAAATGAACATTTCCTTGGCCGCTGAGCCAGTCTTTTATTTTTTGGGATTAAAAATCACCAATTCTTTACTTGCCACCTGGATGGTGATGGGGCTCTTGATCGGCCTGGCTTATTTCTTGGGTAAAAAAATTAAAACCATCCCCAAAGGCTTTCAAAATTTATTTGAAATGATTTTTGAAGCCTTTTTAGGCTTAACCGAATCGGTGGCGGGAAACAAATCGAGACTTTTTTTCCCATTAACTTTTACTCTTTTTCTCTTTATTCTTATCTCCAATTGGTTTGGTTTATTACCGTTTGTCGGCTCTTTGGGATTCCACGAAGAAATTCATGGGAAGGAAATTTTTGTGCCCCTTTTGCGCGCGGCGACTTCAGATCTAAACACAACGTTAGCTTTGGCTTTAATTTCTTTAACGGCCATCCAATATTATGGTGTTAAGCATCTTCATTTGTCTTATTTTAAAAAATTCTTTGATTTAGGCAGTCCGATTAAATTTTTCCTCAGTCTTTTAGAGTTGATTTCCGAGTTTTCGAAAATTCTTTCGTTCTCTTTCCGACTTTTCGGCAATATTTTTGCCGGGGAAGTTTTACTGATGGTTATTGCCTTTTTATTACCCTTTATTGGACCCTTGCCGTTTTTCGGTTTAGAATTATTTGTCGGTTTTGTTCAGGCTCTTGTTTTCGGGATGCTAACTTTGGTATTCTTAAACGTGGCAACCATAGGTCACGAAGAACATTAATGAAAAAAAGGAGGTGAATATGGATCTGAAAGTTTTAGCCGCCGCTTTAGCGATTGGTTTGGGAGCGATTGGTCCTGGTATCGGTATCGGTATTTTGGCCGGTAAGGCCATGGAGGCGATCGGCCGCAATCCGGAAGCCACACCCAAGATTCAGGCAAACATGATCTTAGGTATTGCTTTTGCCGAGGCCATTGCTATTTACGCTTTGGTTATCGCTTTAATTATAAAATTTGTCTAAAAGAAGGAGAAAAGGAAAGAGCATGGAAAGCTTAGGTCTTGATATTAAATTACTTTTAGCTCAAGTCGTCAATTTCTTAGTTCTTTTGTTTGTTCTCAAGAAATTTCTTTACCGGCCGATCTTGAAGGTTTTGGACGAACGGAAGAAAAAAATTGAAGACAGTTTAGCTAATGCCGAGAAGATCAACAAAGAATTAGTCAAACTTGAAGAGGAAAAGGCAAAAATTCTTAAAGCCGCCCAAACCGAGGCGGTTAAACTTATCGCTGAAGAAAAGAAATTCGCCGAAGAACAAAAAGAAAAAATCATTGAAGAGGCAAAGATGAAGGCCGTTGAAGAAGTTGCCAAGGGAAGTGTTTTAGCCAAACAAGAACTTGAGAAGGCCAAAAAAGAACTTCGGGAAGAAGTTTTGAGACTGACCGAAGTTATGACCAGAAAAGTTTTATCTCGGGGACTTTCCGATCAGGAAAAGCACGAATTAATTAAAAAGGCGATTGAGGAATGAAAAAAGCCGAAGATATCGTTGAGGGTTTTTTGCACTTTTTATCTTCAAGTCGGAATCTTGATCTTCTCCCTCAGATAATTTCGCTTTTAAGCCAAGAACAGGAAGGAAAAAAAGACGAAGCCAAGATCATTTCGGCCGTCGTTTTAAACCCCGAAGAAGAGGAAAGAATAAAGCAATATTTAAAAAGAAAATTCGGCAAAAATTTTGTTCTTAAAATCGAAATCAACGAAGAAATCATGGGAGGATTAATTATTAAAGTCGAAGACAAAGTTATTGACTTAAGCCTTGACGGCAAACTGAAATCTTTAAAAGAACAATTGTAATGTAAAACCATGGATATTAAGATTAAAGACATTTCTACTCAAATTGCCCAGGAAATTGACAGGGTTAAACAAGAAACCCAGTTTGTTTCCACGGGAAAAATTTTAAAATTAAGCGACGGCGTGGCTTTTATTTCCGGCCTTTCGGATGTAGCCTCAAGCGAGCTTTTATCATTTCCGGGAAAAATTTTAGGCGTCGCTTTAAATCTTGAAGAGGATAAGGTCGGAGCGATTATTTTAGGGGATTATTTATCTTTAAAAGAAGGGGACGAGGTCCAAGCTACCGGACGGCTTCTTTCCATTCCGGTAAGTAAAGAGATTATCGGGCGTGTCGTCAACCCCCTGGGCATGGTTTTGGACGGGAAACCGGAAATAAAGAAAGACAAATACTACCCGATTGAAAAAATTGCTCCCGGAGTAACCTTACGGCAGCCGGTGGATACACCGGTCCAGACAGGAATTAAAGCGATTGACAGCATGATTCCCATTGGTCGAGGACAACGGGAATTGATTATCGGCGACCGGGGGACGGGAAAAACGGCGATTGCCCTGGATACGATTATTAACCAAAAGGATAAAGATCTTATTTGTATTTACGTGGCCATTGGTCAAAAGGCTTCAAAAGTTGCTCAGGTTATTGATCTTTTGGAAAGATATGGCGCTATGTCGCACACGATTATTGTTTCCGCCAGTGCTTCGGATCCGGTTTCCTTACAATATCTGGCGCCCTACGCCGGCTGTGCTATCGGTGAATTCTTCATGGATCAAGGAAAGGATGCCATTGTTTTTTTTGATGACCTTTCCAAACACGCTTGGGCCTATCGGCAGATTTCTTTGGTTCTAAGGCGGCCGTCAGGTCGTGAAGCCTACCCGGGTGATATTTTTTATGTCCACTCCCGCTTATTGGAGCGGGCCTGTCGTTTATCAGAAGAAGAAGGCGGCGGGAGTTTAACCGCTCTGCCGATTATTGAAACCCAGGCCGGCGATATTTCCGCTTATATTCCGACGAACGTCATTTCGATTACCGACGGGCAAATTTACCTGGAGCCTGATTTGTTTTACGCCGGGGTCAGACCGGCCGTCAATATCGGCCTATCAGTTTCGCGTGTCGGTGGGGCCGCTCAAGTTAAGGCGATGAAACAGGTTGCCGGCAAACTAAGAATGGATCTGGCTCAATATAGAGATTTGGCGACTTTTGCTCAGTTTGCCACTGATCTTGACGCGGCAACCAGATCGCAGCTTGATCGGGGAATAAGGATGACTGAAGTTTTGAAGCAGCCGCAGTTTTTACCGGTCAAACTCTCCGACCAGGTCCTCATTATTTGGGCCGGAACAAACGGCTTTCTTGATGATCTGCCGGTTGAAAAAATTAAGGAATTTGAAGAAAAATATCTTGACTACATGAAAAAACATCACGCAAAAATTATTGAAGAAATAGACAAAGAGAAACAACTAAGCAATGAGTCCGTAGAAAAAATGAAAAAGATTATTGAGGAGTTTAAAACTAAATTTTTTAAATAAATGGCTAACATCAGATTAATCAAAAGAAGAATAAGAAGCGCCCGCAATATTTCCCAGATTACCAGGGCCATGGAAATGGTGGCTGCCTCCCGGATGAAAAAAGCCCAGGAAAAAGCGGTCAGCGGCAAGCCTTACGCCCAAAAAATTTATGAGATAACGGGTAAATTGGCCAAAAGGATAAAGGCCGATAAAGAGATTTCTCCTTTATTAAAACAAGAAGGGAAAGAGCAAAAAAATCTAGTGATTCTTATTTCCACCAATAAGGGTTTATGCGGCGGTTTAAACACCAATCTTTTTAGGTCAATAAGGAATTGGTTTCCCAAAGAGGTGGCTACCGACTATATAACTTTAGGTAAAAAAGGTGAGGTTTTTATTGTTCGTTCGGGAAGAAATCTCGTGGCTGATTTTTCCGAAACCTCCTTTTTGGAAAATATTGGCGCGGTTACCAATTTGGCTGTCGCCGGTTTTGTTCAGAACAAATACAATCAGGTGTATCTGGTTTTTAATAATTTTTTCTCGATTTTAAAACAAATTCCGACCAAACAAGTTATTTTACCTATCGATTCCCTGGAGACGGAAGAATTAAAAACGACCGATGGTTCCGACTTAATGATTGAACCGGATGCTAACTCATTTTTTAATTCTCTCTTGCCTTATTATCTTGAGGTCCAGGTGAGAGCCGCTATTTTGGAAGCCGAAGCTTCGGAATATTCAGCCAGGATGATGGCGATGAAGGCGGCCACAGATAACGCTAAGGAGCTCATGTCTCTTTTAAGTCTTGAGTATAACAAGATAAGACAGCAACTTATCACTTACGAAATTGCGGATATCGTGACCGCGCGGGAGGCAATGCAATGATGAAATTTGGCAAAATTACCCAGATTATCGGAGCGGTCGTGGACGTTAAGTTTCCTGATAGTTTACCGAAAATTTATCATGCCCTTGAAGTCAAAAGTGAAAATTTACCCGGCGGCAAATTAATTTTAGAAGTCGCCGCTCATTTAGGCAACCAAAAAGTCAGAACCGTGGCCATGGGTTCAACTGATGGTTTGAAAAGAGGCATGGAAGTTATTGATACCGGGGCGCCGATTTCGGTTCCGGTCGGTAAAGAAACATTGGGAAGGATGTTTAACGTTATCGGTTTGCCGATTGATCACGGGAAGAGTTTAGGTCTTACCAAGACTTATCCCATTCACCGGCCGGCGCCAAAATTAATTGATCAGGAAGTCAAAAGGGAAGTTTTAGAAACCGGCCTTAAAGTTATTGACTTAATTGCGCCTTTTGTTAAGGGAGGCAAAGTTGCCATTTTCGGCGGGGCCGGCGTTGGTAAAACGATTATTATTCAGGAACTGATTAGAAACATCGCGACCGTTCACGGCGGTTATTCGGTTTTTGCCGGCGTGGGCGAACGTTCCCGCGAAGGTAATGATTTGTGGTTGGAAATGAAAAATTCCGGGGTTATTGACAAAACCGCTTTGGTTTTCGGCCAGATGAACGAACCGCCGGGAGCCAGATTAAGGATTGGTTTGACCGGACTGACGATGGCGGAATATTTCCGTGACGAAGAAGGCAAAGACGTTTTGCTGTTTATCGATAATATTTTCCGTTTTGCTCAGGCCGGATCAGAAGTTTCAGCGCTTTTAGGGAGAATTCCTTCGGCCGTCGGTTACCAACCGACCCTGGCTTCAGAAATGGGCGCTTTGCAGGAGCGGATTACCTCCACGAAAAAGGGTTCGATTACCTCTGTTCAGGCGGTTTATGTACCGGCGGATGATTATACCGATCCGGCGCCGGTCGCGACTTTTGCTCATCTTGATTCAACGATCGCTTTGGAGCGGTCAATTGCCGAACAGGCGATTTATCCGGCGGTTGATCCTCTTTCCTCCAATTCGCGCATTTTAGCGCCGGAGGTGGTCGGCGAAGAACACTATGAGGTCGCGCGGCGGGTCCAAAAAGTCTTACAGCGCTACAAGGATCTTCAGGATATTATTGCCATTTTAGGCATGGAAGAATTATCGGACGAAGATAAACTGACTGTTTCCCGGGCCAGAAAAATTCAGAAATTTTTATCTCAACCCATGTTTGTCGGGGAAATTTTTACGGGCAGGCCGGGGAAATACGTCCCCCTTTCAGAAACCGTCCGCGGTTTTAAGGAAATTCTGGAAGGAAAACACGACGATAAACCCGAACAAGCCTTTTATATGGTTGGAACAATTGACGAGGTCAAATGAACGCCACTTTCTTTTTAGAAATCATTACTCCTGACAAGATTGTTTTCCAAGACGAAGTCGAAATGGTTTCCGTACCGTCAGTGACGGGAACATTGGGCATTTTACCTCATCATGTGCCGTTATTTACAAAATTAGAAGAGGGAGAGTTAAAAATTCTTAAAGGCAATCAGGAATTTTATTTAAGCTTAGGCGGCGGCTTTATGGAAATTCAAAAAGAGAAAGTTACCATTTTGGTCACGAAAGCCGTGCACGCGGATGAAATTGACGAAGAAAAAGTTTTAAAAGCCAAAAAAGAGGCCGAAGAGGCCTTGGCGAAAAAACCCAAAGGCGAAGAATTAATCGCCACCCAGGTCATGCTGCGTCAATCTTTATTTGATCTTAAAGTTTTGAAACGGGTGAAACGACACCCTATTACCTAAATACTTTCATTAACCGCCCCCACCAAATCTTCCCCTTGACAAGGGTTGGAATAATCTCCTATACTTAAATCCCAGAGCCACCGCTCTGGTTTTTTTAATATATGGAACAACAACATTACGTTAAGGTTTCTTCGTATGAAGGAAGAAAAGGAGAGGTTCGGAGAGTTATTCTTCTTTATTCCGGTGGATTAGATACCTCGGTCATGCTTAGGTGGATTCAAAATGAATATAAAGCCAAAGTAATTGCCTTAACCATTGATATTGGTCAGCAAACTGATAATCTGGAAGAAATCAAAAAGAAAGCCCTAAAGCTTGGAGCTATTAAAGCTTATATTATTGACGCCAAAAATGAATTTGCCGACGATTATATCTCTAAAGGAATTAAAGCTAACGCTCATTATCAGGGCAAGTATTATTTGAGTACGCCTTTAGGCAGGCCGCTTTTAGCTAAGTGGGCGGTGCAAATTGCTCAACAAGAGGAGGCCGATTGTTTTGCTCATGGTTGTACCGGAAAAGGGAATGATCAAGTAAGACTTGAAGGAACAGCTTTAACCTTAAATCCTGACATAAAAATTATTGCTCCGGTGCGAGAATGGAGTATGGGAAGAGACGAAGAGTTGATTTACGCCAAAAAGCATGGAATTCAGGTTAAACAAACCGTAGCCCGTCCTTATTCTTATGATGACAATATGTGGGGAGTAACTGGAGAGTCGGGTGAGATAGAAAATCCGGCTCTTATCCCTCCTCTGGAGAAAATTTTGCAAGTTTGCCAACTTCCTGAAAAAGCTCCTAACCAACCAGAATTTATTAGCCTTGAATTTGTTAAGGGTTTACCGGTTGCACTTAATGGGGAAAATTATAAACTTGTCGATTTAATTATCAAACTCAACAAAATTGGAGCAAAACACGGAGTAGGAATTACCCATCATCTTGAAGACAGAGTGGTAGGACTCAAGGTAAGAGGAATTTACGAGGCGCCGGCGGCTGAGATAATTATTACTGCTCATTGGAGTTTGGAAAAATATGTTTCCAGCAGAACGGAGAATGAGTTCAAGGAAATTATTGATGAACGCTGGGGATATCTTTGTTATGGAGGATTATGGTATGAACCGTTGATGGAAGACTTAAATGCCTATATTGATAAGGTTAACGAAAAAGTAACAGGAAAAGTGACACTGAAACTATATAAAGGGACGGCTATTGTGGTTGCTCTAGAAACTCCCAACACCATTTTTGATGAAAAATTAGCGACCTTCATGAAGTCGGCGGCTTTTAATCAAAATGCTAGTTCGGGCTTTATTGAAATTTATACTTTACAAATGAGACTAGCTCAACAGGCAGAAAAAACGGCCCTTCTGGCTATTGGAGAAATGATTGATAAAAAGCGACTTTCGCCAGCGGCGCAAAAACTCACAGAATTAAAATATAAACTTTACGCTACTCCGAAAACTCACTTTTTCCTTAAAGAGATTGGAATTCCCAGTATTATGGTTTACAAGATCAGTCAAAAAGGAGAGCCTAATCTTTTAGACCAGTTGGTGCAAAAGAGATTCGACTTAATTATTAATATTCCGCATGGTGGCAAAGTTAAAAAAGAAATGACCGACGGTAAAATCATTCGTCAAAAAGCGATTGAGACCGGAACGACCTTAATTACAGAATCCGAAGTAGCCGAACATCTGGTTGAAAAACTTTATCACGCGAAATTCGGTAAAAAACAATGAAGTCGATTTTAATTAAAAACGCTGATTATTTGGTGACGATGGATAAAGACCGGCATGTTTTAAGAAACAGTTCGGTTTACATTGAGCCTCCAAAGATTGTTAAAATTGGTGGTCTTGGACAAAAAGCCGACAGGATAATTGATGCTAAAGGAAAAATCGTTTTCCCTGGTTTTATTAATACCCACCTTCACACGCCGCAAGTTTTTCATCGACATTGTCCGGCACAACAAAACAAACCGATCGACCAATGGATACAAATTACCACTTCGATTAACAGAGAAATTGATGAAGAGTCTATGTATTTGGGGGCACTTATTTGCTTTGCTGAATTGATATATTCAGGTGTAACGACTACTTCCGATTATTTTTACCCTTATCCAAAGGGGAAAGAAAAAATTAACGAATCAACAATTAAAGCAGCCCAAAAAATTGGCTTACGCTTTACCAGTATTAGGGGAAGCATGACCTTGAGTCGTAAAGATGGTGCTCATTATCCTGACGATGTGGTTGAAACTAGCGAAGAAATTGTCGAGAGAAGCCAGCGGTTTATTGAAAAATATCATGATAATTCGCCTTTTTCGATGATACGAATTGGTATTGGTCCATGTCTTCCTTTTGCCAGTACCCAAAAAGATTTCCAAAATGCCGCCGCCTTAGCAAGAAAATATCGAGGAGTAATTCTACAGACACATGCCGCAGAGTCTTTATGGGAAGCCGAATACACTCGAGAAAAATTTGGCGTTTCACCAATTGGCTTAATGGAAAAAACGGGTTTTTTAGGGAAAGACGTTGGTTTAGCACACTGTAACGTTTGTAATGATTCCGAAATAGATTTGCTTGCCGAAACGAGGACCAACGTTATTATTACGCCGGTCTGTAATACTCGTGATGCCGCTGATGGAAATTTAATTGCCCCGATAAATAAACTACTGGCAAAAAAAATAAATATTTCTATTGGAACCGATGGGCCAGCCAGTAATGACTCAATGAACTTTTTAGAAGAGATGCGTTATTTACGGGTTGTTTCGATGGGGAAGCTTGGTTTGGATTATCTTTCTCCTTCAAAAGTTTTTGATATAGGGACTTTAGGAGGAGCTAAAACGCTCAATAGGCAAGACATTGGTTCAATAGAAGAGGGGAAAGCGGCCGATTTAGTAGTTTTTAATCCCGAAGATGAATTAAACCATGCTGGGGCAATCAATAAATGGGGGGCCCTAATCTCTTGTCAAGCAATTAAACCAGAATATGTAATAATTAACGGGCAAGTAATCGTTGATAAAAAAGAACTCATAACCTTAAATTTAAACACGGCCCTAAAAAAATTCCAAAAGCGACATCACGTGGTGATAAAAAGGGCTCAACAAAAATTAGCATGGAATTTAAACGAATATTCTTTTTGGGAGCGTTCAATTTGGAGTTGAAGATGATGAAATCTAAAGACAGATCAGGACCTACACCTCCCGCTACCGATCATATGGAATTCACGATCACTGATCAATGTGGATTAATTGCTGCTGGAAAGGCCTGTCCCGGTTGTACTGCCATTAACGTTCAGAATCGAGGACAAAGAGAACCACAAATGGATGCCTCTAAAATTATTTCCACCTTGGAAAAAGACGCAGCCAATGGCGTTAATTTATTTACCCTTCAAGGTGGGGAGCCGCTAACCGTTAAGGGTATTCATCAAATTCTGCGCTATTTATCCCAATCACCCAAAATTGATGCGTTAGTTTACACCTCGTCATATGGTTTAATTACCAAAGAAGGTAAATTTACGGATTCATTTTTTAAACTTAAAGCGGCTGGTTTTTTGAAGCTTTATCTTTTGGCTAGTGTTGACAAATTAATTCTGAAAGAGACTGATATTATCAGAAACGACGGTAGTGCTTTTAAATCATTTTATGGACTTAAATTAATGGAGGCTTTGGCTAAAGAAGGATATCGTGATATCGGCATTCATCAAACATTAAGATCGGACAATTTAAAATATTCGCTTGATCTTTATAAATGGGCTAGTGAAAGAAATCTTTTATATTCTTGTTGTCCATTAGTTTGGAAGCCTTATACCAGTAGAAAAAGAAATAAGATTCCTTTGGAAAATTTTTCCAACAGGTTGACTAATAAAAATAAACCTAAATTACGGAAAATTATCAATTACCTGGTAGAGACAGAAACAAAAAGATTGAAAAAGGGATTGCCAAGAACCATTGTTCCTTCTTCGGCATTCTTAAGGCTGATTCCGGAATTTGCCCCTAATAATCTTATAAGTTGCAGAGAATACAGAAACATGATTAGGCCATTGATGGGACGGGATATTGCGCCGGATGGCAAGGAAAGGTGGTGCGCCGCCCAAGACACCTATCAAGATGCTTTAGTCTGTCAGGGTTGCCATTATATTTGTCTTGATAGAGGGACTCCAGGTGAATATTGGAATTTTGAGCATTTGGCAGGAAGATTGAAAGCAGAAGATATTCGTTGGCAGAACTATATTGTTTCAAGAAAAGTACCCGGTTTTGATCAATCTAGAAGAAATCTAATCTTTTATCAAAAATCGCCCACAGAAGAAAAAGATTTTTTCCAAGCTTAATTTAATAAGGAGGTAACGCGTATGTCTAAAATCGATCGCTTAAATAAGCAGCCTTCACGGGAAGACGTTCTTCCTTATATCTGGTTATTGCCAGAAAGAAATGATGTTTTTTCACCCATGCAAATTAACGTTATCCTGGCTTCCTTAACAAGGCTTAGGGATAAAAATACCGATGTTAGCACCTTCAGACATCATGTTGGTCATTTGACCGATTATCTTCTTCAGGCGATGCTCAAATTAAAAATCATCAAGACAAAAATAATAACTCCGCTTATGAAAAAAACTGAAGGTTGGGAGTTTGAGGCGCCGGTAGTCATATTTTTTATTAACCGCGCGGGCTTAACCATGGGTTTATCGGCGGCTAGAGATTTACCCTACGGTACTCCAATCGGAGAATTTGACGTTCATCGAGATGAAAAAAATCTTGAGGGAATTTTGGAAGATTATAATCTTCCTCCGGATATTTCCGGGAAAACGGTTTTAATCCTTGATCCCATGAATGCTGCCGGTGGTTCAATTGAGTGTGTCTGGCAAGTAATCAAAAAAGAATATCTGGAAAAAAGGAAGCAAAAAATCGCCGGTGTTAAAATAGGCAACCTTATTTCGGCTCCATTAGGAGTGGCGGAGTTAAAAAGAATTATTCCCGAAGCGGAAATTTTTACCGTTTCTTTAGATGAATATTTAACTCAACCGGGAGAAACAAAATTTCCTCCGGGCTACATTATTCCCGGTTTAGGTGATGCCGGTGACCGTCAATTTGGTCATGGACGTTCGGAGCTTTTTTTAGGTGCCCAAAAAATGCTTGATAGTTTTGTTAACTTTAAAGATCCCTCCAGAATTAGATTGATAAGGAAATAGCTTTTTGCTAATTTAAATCGAATATGACAAAATTCATCTTTATTTCCGGCGGGGTTATTTCCGGTGTCGGCAAGGGCGTGACAACGGCCTCAATCGCCCTTCTTCTTAAATCCGCCGGTTTAAAAGTTTCGCCGATTAAAATCGACATGTATTTAAACATTGACGCCGGAACGATCAGGCCCCAGGAGCACGGCGAAATTTTTGTGACTGACGATGGCCTGGAAACAGACGAAGACATCGGTCACTACGAACGCTTTCTTAATGAATCGCTGAATCGGACCCATTATATTACGACAGGCCAGATCTACCAGGAAGTTATACGCAAAGAAAGGGCTTTTGAGTATAAAGGCGAAGACGTTGAGGCGATACCTCATGTGACGGACGAGATTATCAGAAGAATTAAAGTTTGCGGCGAAAAAAACAAAGCCGATGTGGTTTTGATTGAGTTAGGAGGAACAGTCGGCGAATATCAAAACTCCATTTTCTTCGAGGCCAACCGAATCATGAAGCTCAAAAACCCCAATGACGTTTTTCACCTTCACGTTGCTTATCTACCGCTTTTAGCTTCGGTGGGAGAGTTAAAATCAAAACCAGTTCAGACGTCAGTTCATATTCTAAATTCCCTAGGCATCCAGCCTGATTTTTTAGTTGCCCGTTCCGAGAAGAAAATTGACAAGAAAAGACTGGAAAGACTGGCGCTGTTTTGTAATTTAAATGAAGAAGAGATTATTGACAACCCAGATTTTAAAAGTATCTACGAGGTGCCCCTAAACTTTGAAAGACAAAATTTCAGCCGAAAGATTCTTGCCAAATTCGGAATTAAGAACAGAAAAGCTAATTTAAATGACTGGTGTCTCATGACCAATAAAATAGAAAATTCTCCTAAGGAAGTTAAGATTGCTTTGGTAGGTAAATATTTTATAACCGGCGATTATTTTTTAATGGATGCTTATGTTTCCGTGGTTGAAGCCTTAAAACATGCCGGCGCTTATTTGGGGGTGAAGCCTCTTATTTCCTGGCTGGACAGCGAAGAGATCGAAAAAAAGGGGTCAGATATTTTAAAGAAATTTGACGCCATTTTGGTGCCTCAAGGATGGGGGAGTCGGGGAATTGAGGGGAAAATTGAAGCGGTCAAATTTGCCAGAGAAAATAAAGTCCCCTATCTTGGGCTTTGTTTCGGGATGCAGATGGCGGTTGTGGAATTTGCCCGCAATGTCTGTCACTTAAAAGACGCCAATACCGGTGAGGCGGGCATAAAAACCGCAAACGAGGTTATTCATATTATGCCGGAACAAGAGGCCTATCTTCAAAAAAAACAATACGGCGGAACGATAAGGTTAGGTTCTTGGCCCTGCCAATTAGTCAAGGGTACGAAAACCGCTTTTTATTACGAAAAAGAAGCCAGAGATGGACAAGTTTACGAACGGCATCGTCATCGTTATGAGTTTAACAATAAATATCGCGGGCTTATGGAGAAAAACGGCTTGATTATTGCCGGTTTGTCTCCTGACGGGAAATTGGTTGAAGCCATCGAACTTGGCCTACATCCTTTTTTTATCGGGACGCAATTTCATCCGGAATATAAAAGCCGGCCTCTTTCGCCGCACCCTCTTTTTTTAGGTCTTTTAAAAGCGGCAGCTAAATGAATGGCTTGTTTTAACTAGATTTTTTTGGTAAAATACGTTCTATGGCTAATTCCATGAAATTTCAAGAGACTTCTTTTGCCGTCGGCGATACGGTTAGAGTTGACTATAAAATCATCGAAAAGGAAAAAGTTTCCGGCGTTAAAAAACACGAGGAAAAAGAAGAGGTCAGAGAAAGAGTCCAGCCTTTTGAGGGCGTGGTTTTATCCGTTCGCGGTAGCGGTGAAAACGCCAGTTTTACGGTGAGAAAAATCGCGGTCGGCGGAATTGGGGTCGAAAGAATTTTTCCTCTAAGTTCTCCCTGGATTAAGAAAATTACCGTTAAAAAACCCGGTCATTTTAGACGGGCAAAATTGTATTACTTAAGAGGCAGGAAAGAGCTTTAAGAGATTTTTTGCATGTTTATAAGTAACCTCGGAAAAAGAGGCGAAGACCAAGCCTGTCTTTATCTTCAAAAAAATGGCTATAAAATTCTCCAGAGAAATTTCCGCAGCCGCCTTGGGGAAATCGACATTATCGCCCTTGAAGAGCAAACCGTTGTTTTTATTGAGGTCAAAACCAGGTTCAGCAAACAGTTTGGTCCGCCTGAAGAGGCGGTAACGCCCTGGAAAATCAGATCAATTATCAAAACGGCCCAATACTTTCAAATGCTTCATCCCAAACTGCCGGAAAGTTTAAGAATTGACGTGGTGGCCATCACCCTTGCCCCAAACGGCGAAACAAAGGAAATAAAATTAATTAAAAACGTGACTTCGTAAAAATTCCGAGTTGCCTGAAGGCTGGCCTAGATGATATAATAAATTCCATAAATCACACATGGGTCGCTAGCTCAAACGAGAAAAAGAGTTAAAATCTTCAAGGGGAAGAATTTTATTTATAAAACAGTTCTGGGCCCGTAGCTCAATGGTAGAGCAGCAGCCTTTTAAGCTGTTTGTTGAGCGTTCGACTCGCTCCGGGCTCACCAAGCTCAATGGTAGATCCGTCAGCTGACGGACTTTAAAGCTTTGGGTTCAGGGTTTCCTTCGACTTCGCTCAGGAGAAACGAATCCCTGGCGACTCACCAAGCTCAATGGCAAAAAAGAAAAACTATCTTCTTTTCCTTCCCTTCGTGAAAAAGTTGACAAGCTTCGTGAAAAAACTTAGCATAAAGATGGAAGCATAAAAATACGAGCGTTGTCCGCCTCCGCTTTCGATAAGCGCTTCGGCAGGACTAAAAGAAGCTTTAAAACTCGCAAGCTCGTTAAAAGCTTCTAGAGGAGGTGAAAAAAATGCAAGGATTAAGTCAGATTATTTCCAATATCATCACTTCATCGTTGTTCAAACTCGCGTCCTATTTTCCGCAGTTTTTAGGCGGCCTGATTGTTCTAGTGATTGGCTTAATCGTGGCGGCCATACTGCACCGCGTGGTTTTGGAATTTTTCAAGTTAGTCAAGGTTTCCGAATGGTTGGAAAAAGCCAAAGTTGCCAAAGCCGGTGACTTTAATGTTTGGCCGGGACTTTTAGCGGAACTGATTCGCTGGACAACGATCATTTTATTCCTGGTGCCGGCGGTTGAAGCTTGGGGAGTTCCCAGAGTGACGGAAGTTTTGAACAAACTTTTGTTCTATCTTCCCAATGTCTTTGTGGCTGTCGTTATCGGTCTTATCGGGATTGTTATTGCCAACTTAACCTACGACGTTGTCCGACACGGAGCCAGGAATTTAGGGTCAACTTCGGCTAATGCCATCGGTGGTATTGCCCGTTATTCCATTTTAATTTTTACGGCCTTAATTGTTCTTAATCAATTGGGAGTGGCTTCAGTCTTGATTCAGACATTATTTACGGGCATTATCGCCATGTTGGCCTTGGCCGGAGGTTTGGCTTTTGGTTTGGGCGGACAGGAAACGGCGAAGGACGTTTTAAACGGTCTAAGACAGAAGCTGGAAAGATAAGTAAAGGATTAGGCTTTTGTTGATATCTTAATCTTAATTAAGGTATAATATTTGTTGTTATGCGGCGCCTTCGTTCCCGATGGTAGATTCCATCGGGATCCCGATGACAACGATCATCGGGGCTAGCGGCCAAGGATAACAAAAATGATTGCCACTTATATTTTACAAAATACAAAGGGAATGTATTATATTGGTAGCACTAGCGATTTAGAGAAGAGATTAGAAAAACATAAAAAGGGTTATTCCAGATTTACTAAAAGTAAAGGCCCTTTTAAAATTGTATATAGAGAAATTTATAATAATCTTGCAGAAGCAAAGAAAAGAGAATATTATTTAAAATCCCTTAAAAGTAGAAAATTTATAGAAAAATTAATAGAACGCGCCGCGTTCGTCTAGAGGCCCAGGACGGATGGTTTTCAGCCATCAAATCGTGGGTTCGAATCCCACACGCGGTACTTAATAAAAACGCTATAGAAATAAGAAACTTGGAAAGCCAGTAAATCACCGGTTTACCCCGTAAAATCGTTTTTCCCGATGCGAAATTGTAAATATTAAGAGGAGGTAAAATTTTATCGTGGTTCGAATCCGGTAGGCACTACATTAGAACGTCGCTAAGAACTAAACCTCACAGGATTCATGAAACTGTCGTGGAGAAGATCATATGTCGCTTCCAAAACGTCTTTCACGGAAATATTTTTTAGACCAATTTTTAATTCGTCATCTAAAGTTAAATTTTCAATTTTGGTACTATAGAGGGGGTTATATTTGCCTGGCGAAGTTATTTTTAAGCCCATTTCGTAATTCTCAATTTCACAATAAGGCTTCGGAGAGCAGATAGCTACGGTTTTTATTTTTAAAGCGATGGCGGCAAAAAGAGCAAAAGTTGTTGCACTGACAACAACTTCACAGTTATTCAATAGAGCCATAAATTGGCCAAGTGTATTATTGCATTGGTTTCCTGGAATATTAAATTTACGGAGTTTTTGTACTGCATGGTTATAGATTTCTGTTTCTTCAGGTCCGCCCAAAAGGAATGGTTTGACGCCTGGAATTTTATTAAGCTCTTCAGCTAGTTTTATAAAGTAGTCTATTGGCCATCTTTTTCTTGCGTGTTTCTTTTTTGAGCCTAAATTCAACCCAATAATTTTATACCTTTGAATTTTAAGTTTTTTTAAATAATTCATTGCATATTCGGAGTCGTTTTTATCAAGCAGAAGATGTATGGGTTGATTTTTCCATTTCATGCCGACTGATTCCAAAAGAAGCTGTTGTATGGGTTTTTTATTTTCCTCTCTGAATTTATCGTCGATTTGGAATCTATATAAGTCTGTGGAAACCGGACTAGCAATTTTTGGCAGGCCGTTATGGTTCATTTCAAAACCGAATTTTATCGGGCTTTCTATCAAGTGAGTTAAACTTAGGGTAACGGGATTTACTTCGAAATTATAGATAAAGTCAAATTTTTCGGACAGAAGGGTTAAAAGATTTATAGGATCATCGGATAAAATTCTATCAACAGAAGGGCAATATTTTAAAATTTGTATGCCTTCTTTGTTGGTCAGAAACGTGATTTGGCTTGGATTATGTTGTCTTTTAAATTCATCTCCCACGATGGTAGTTCTTAATACGCTTCCGATGCCTCCCATTTCAATTATCAAGAGCCTTTTACCAATTGGGGTACAGTATGGGCTGGGGCATGTTGTATGATGGGCTAAAGCTACCCTACACGGTTTGTAGCCGTTAAAAAATCTACAGGTAGGATTTAAGAGATAGCTCAAAGGATAGCGATTTTTTTGAGTATGCATACGATTAATGTATAATCGAGATAATTCTACTATGAATTATCAGATTGGGCAAATTAAATTTCCGATAATAATTCTTTTGGGAGGCGTTTTTGGAGTTGGAAAGACAACGCTGTCGTATAACTTATCCCGTCTTTTAGGAATAAAACAGAGAACTTCGGTAGGGGTAATATCTAAAACATTACAGTATTTATATCCTGGAAAAAAGTCTATCCGTACTCTTGACAATCTTGAACGGAATGAATGCGATTACAAAACATTTTTAAAACAGAGCCACTTGATGTGCTCTATTGTCAACTACATTATGAGAATTGCTCATGATGATGGGGTTGATTATATTATTGATGGTGTTCAGCTTTTACCAACTTTTATAAAGTTTCGGAAAAATGTTCTTTACCTTTTTTTAAAATGTTCGAGCGCAAAAAATTAAGACAGAGGTTGGTGAATTCTACGTCACACAGAAAAAGATATAGAGAGACGAGTTTGGAGCAAGTCAAAAAGTTAATTTCTTTACAGCAATTTTTTATCGACTCGATCAATGAGGGAAAAAATGTCAGAATTATTGATGGAGAGAAAAGCGAAGAAGGGGTGACAAAAGAAGCTTTAGAAGTAATTAAAGAGTGGATAAAAGTTTCTTTTTAGCATCATCAAAAGTGTTCGTGGATTTTGAAATTTTAAAAAATCTTGAAACCTCTTTCTTTATAAGGCGGTCTTTATTAGATATAATATATATCAATCTAAGATAATCTCTATCTTTCGGTGTGATGGATAAAACAAATTTCTTCCGGGGTTTTTTCGGAAAAGGCAAGTGGAAATACATAACTAAATGGTTAATGAATTCTGGTCTTATAATTGCTATTTGTAAAAAACAAGAAAGAGTCAGTCTTTCAAAGTTGAAATATCGGTTGACTTTCCAGGAGATTTTCTGATCCCTCTCGTTTTTTCTTATAAACATCCAATAAAATTGTTTATGATTTATTAAAGGGGGTGTTGCATCAAGATAAATTAAGTTATTGTTAAGAATCGCGAAGTTATCAGGTTTAGGATCAATGCTTACGGTAATTTTTTCCTGCGATTTTATTTTTGTTAGTAAATCCAGGAGTTTATTGACATAATTTTTATATTCTTTGAGGTTACATTTTGTCATTTCTTGAGAAAGGAGTTTGTTATAAAACGGTTCAATAATCTTAACTTTTTTATTTGTGCACAAAATTTTGTATGGATAGGGTGTTTGGATATTGACTAGTTTCAGTTGGGAACGAAAAAGCTTAATTGCTTGACAGAGCTCTCGGACTTTTTGTGGAGATAAATGTCCGTATTTATCGGAGAGAATTTTGGTGAATTTTTTATTCATAAAAGTGTTTGAATAATTATGTCTTCTCTTTTTTCCAAAGAAATGAATTCAAGATGGTTTTTTGCCCTTAACATTCCCCTGACAATTACCTTATCTCCTGTTTCTACCATTTTTTGGAGAACCCATTCCATACTTATGACAGATACTGGTTGTCCGGCGATATCTACAATATATTCTCTTGGGAAAGAAGCAGAGTTACGAATATTTATTGCTATTCCTTCTTCGTTTACAGCGTGTATCTTTTTCGAACCTAGAACGGTTTGCATTCGATATTCCTCGCGGTTAAAGCTTCCCGACAATGCGATTTTTATTATGGATCCTTCTTTCGTCCCTGCTAAATATCTATTGCGAAGCTTGGCAATTCTTTTTGCTTGCTCAAAAGAAATGTTAAACCTCTGGCTGTAATCTCTGGCATATTCATCTTGTCTTTCTTCTGGTATTGGTTGAAAATCAAGATGCTTCAGAATATAAGGATCTTTTAATTTAGAGTCAACTAAGGCAAAATTTTCTCCTCCGTAAACGAAAAGATCAAGGTCTGACTGAGGTTTGGCTAAGAGAAAACCCCAGGAGCCCATTAATCCAAAGTCTATTCCGGGGAAAAAAACTGTTAATCTTTTAAGGATTTCGGAGTGGGGGGAGTTGGTGTCTAAAACCCTATTTATTATTCTTCTTGCCGAGAAAACTCTGTTTTTTTCATCAAGAGGTACGGCAAGAATTGAAATTTCTGCTTCTTCGTCTAGGACGACAAAATCGTCTAGTTTTTGATCTTTTAGATCCTCTACTCTTTTATTGTATGGTACGTAATCTTTAACATAAAGCCCGTTTAGAAGAGGTGAACTTCTATCTCCGCTTGGAGATGATCTGAATTCAAAAGTGGCAGGAACCATTCGTCTCCCTGACTGGGCTATAACTACAAGAGGATCTCTGACTGCAGCTGCTCTTTCATCGGTAATTAACTTATCGTGCGACCATAAATCGTCAGGTAGGGGCTGGATCTTTTCGAATTTATTCATATTTTATTAGCATAAGGGGGCTATTAATCCTTCTGATGGAATAATACGGACCAATATATTGGTTTCTGATTCTAGGTAATTTACAAGTAGCTCATTGGAGTTACTTGTAATTAAGTCTTCCGGATATAAATGAGTGATAAAACAAGCTTTAATTTTAGATCCCTTCAAAATGTCAACTAGGTCAATTCCTGAAAGATGATATTTGGAGTGTTTTGTGTAGATTGGATCATTGATGCAAACTATAAGAATATCGACTTGAGAAAACTTTCTTTTTATTATTTGATGAATTGAGGCAATTTTAGCAAACTGATTTTTATAGCTAAATTCTTCCGCATTAAATAACTTACCATTTTGATCTTGGATTTTTTTCGAATATCCGGTGTCGGGAATATAGCCTATTTTGACGTTTTTGTTTTCTAAGATAAAACCGTAGGTATCTTTTATAGAATGAAAAAGCTTAACCGGAATAATATTGATATTATCGAAAGTTATCTCTTTATTCGGCATAATTTCAATTAAAGAGATTCTGTTGTCATTTAGAAAATAATCTCCCACAATTTTTTGTTTAAACACAGTTTTTGGAGCAATAATGCAGATATTTTTGTCAGGCTGGAGTGTAATAAATTCAAGAGCGGTATTTATACCGGCGGTGTGATCTATATGGTTGTGAGAGACGAAAACAGAGTTAATAGAGAGGAGATCTTCGATCTTTGAAATTCTTCCGAGAAGCTCTGCGCCGGGGTCGACAAGCAATTTAAGTTTGTCTAAAGAGATTATAAACCCTCCATAGAGCCATTTTGTTGAAAGGACAAGATCATCCCTCAAGTAATTAGGAAATTTGAAAAAAGAAATAAAATTAGATTTTTTTTGTTTCTGACTTTTCTTAATTATCTCAAATTTTCTTTTTTTTCTTTCTTGTCTGACTTTTGTGGCGATGTGGGTCATTTGGTCAAAAATTGATTTTTCCATGGCCCTATTATATCATTAGGCTGAATATTATGAGAAAAATACTGGTAACTGGTGCTTCCGGTTTAAGTAGATTAGTAATATAGTGTTCAAAGAAGTGAAAGTTAGGGCTACCGCGAGAATTTAGAACCTCTATTCAAAAAGGAGTTTCATCACTGACGATGCTTGTTTGCCCTTAGGGCCAGCATTTGACGTTTTATCTCCAACCTTTTTTTCGTTTTATGTGAGTGGGATTTATGTCGAGCTCCCACTTTGGTATCTTTTCTTGCCATAAACCTCATTATACAACAAAATTTAGATAAAAGTACATAGTTTGTTGGTAGATTACCAGGGATTTTGGTATAATAAATAACAGTTATACTTTAGAGGAAAGGAGGTTATAGGGCGGTTTGTAGGAATACAAGCGTGGGGCCCCGAGCGGAGCCAAGTCTGACTTGGCGGTGTCGAGGGGAGACGAGGAGGAGGCCATAGGCCAAAGACCTGTGGGATCGGACTTAATTTAGGCAAAACCTAAATTAAAGTATCTGCGGAAACCTCCAGGTTGGATTAGCAACCTTAAGAATTTTTTAAAAAACCTTATCGCAAGATAAGAAACAAAGAGAAATTTAACTAATAACCGCTAAATAAACTTCAATCTTTTATTTTTATTAATTCAATAATTTTCTTCTCTTAAAGGAGGTTTTTATGTGTGGAATATTTGGTTATGTTGGTAATAAAAATAATGCAGCGGAGTTAACTCTTGAAGCGCTTAAAAAGCTTGAATATCGTGGTTATGATTCTTGGGGAATAGGCGTAGAAGCCGGCAGAAAATTTATTATTGATAAACACGCAGGTAAAATCGGTATTGCCAAGACAAATTTACCCAGCAGTAATTTTGCTTTTGGACATACACGTTGGGCAACTCATGGTGGTGTTACTGATACAAACGCTCATCCCCATTTGGATTGTACCGGCAAAATTGCCGTGGTTCACAATGGCATCGTCGAAAATTACCAGGAGATTAAAAATCTACTCGCTGGAAGACATAAAATTGTTTCAGAAACAGATACAGAATTAGTAGCCCATCTGATAGAGGATTTTTATTATCATAAAAAACTTCCTCTACACGAAGCTGTCAGGCAAGCCTTTTTAAGGCTGCGTGGTTTATCTGCATTTTTAGTCGCCGAAACAAGTAGCAAAACTCTTGTTGCTGTAAAAACAGGGTCTCCTTTAGTTGTAGGAATCGGTAAAGAAGAAAATATGGTGGGTTCAGATGTTAACTGTTTATTATCTTTAACGAAAAACGTTATTTTTATTGAGGATGGTCAGCTGGCGCAGATTACGGATAGCCATATTAACCTTTTTTCCGTCGAGACTGGCAAAGAAATTAAGCCTAAAGTACAAAAAGTCTCCTGGGAAGAGACTACTACTACAAAAGAAAACTTTCCTTACTTTATGCTTAAAGAAATTTATGAACAACCAAGAATTCTGACGAATATAATGAATACCTTTGACGATAAGATAAATTTTTTTTCGGCAAAGATAAAGAGTTCATCGCAGGTAACTTTTGTTGGTTGTGGTACGGCAAACTATGCTGGACTTAGTGGTACATATTTACTTTCTCTTTTAGCAAACAAGAAGGCAAATTCTTTTCCAGGGAGTGAATTTCCATATTACCAAAATTTCCTAGATAAGAACAGTTTTCCAATATTTCTATCGCAAAGTGGAGAGACCATAGATATAGTCCAACCTGCAGTAGAACTAAAAAGAAAAGGTCTGGAAATTGGGGCGATAGTAAACAACCTAGGCTCTACCCTCTATAGACTTGCAGATCATAAGATACTTCTTGAAGCTGGTCCGGAAATCTGTGTGTTGTCAACAAAAGTCTTTACTGCCAAACTGGCCATATTACTTCTTGTTGGACACGATTTGGGTAAAAACCTAGCTAAAGGAAAAGAAAAGCTACAAAAAGCAATTAGAGTAACGAATAAAATTCTTTCGAAGCAGTACTATAAGAAATATCTATATAAACTAGTTCAAAGACTGGCAAAAGTGCAACACATATATATTATCGGAAGAGGATTGTCTTATCCTGTTGCCTTAGAAGCTGCACTTAAGATTAAAGAAGTTTCCTATATCCACACAGAAGGCTTTGCAGGTGGCGAGCTAAAACATGGGGTGATAGCCTTAATCGAGAAAAATACTCCAGTTATAGTTTATGCCCCCAATGACGAAACATTACTCGAGATGTTGTCAAATGCCATGGAGATTAAAGCAAGGGGCGGATACATTATCGGAATATCTCATACTAACAACAAAATCTTTGACTGGTATCTGCCTGTGGATGATGCCCAAGAAGCCACAATAATACCCAATGTCGTTCTTGCTCAATTAATTGGTTATCACATCGCTGTTTTGCTTGGAAAAGATCCAGATAAACCCAGAAATCTTGCTAAGTCTGTCACAGTGAAGTAATATATAAGCTTAATGGGTATTCCCAAAGCGAAGATTATTGTGACAGAAGGAGTAAATAAAACTGATTATTATTCTGATACTCTTTTAGAGTACCTTACTGTCTTTTTAGGTAAAACTCCCAAAATACATTCTTTACTTGAAATCGGAACCGGAAGAGGATATTTATCAATTATTCTGGCTAAAATATATCGTCGTATAAATAAAATTATAGCTACCGATATAGATGATAAAGCCGTAAATTTAGCACGTAAAAATATAGCTATCAATAATTTACAAAAAAAAGATTTTGGTCAAAAAAGGTAGTTTGTTTAATCCCGTAAAGAATCAAAAATTTGATCTTATCGTCTCGGTTCCTCCGCAAATGCCACTTACAAGACAAGACGTGCAAAACCTTTTTCCCAAAGTTCAACAATACCATCTAACCACCAGTGTTGGTGGCAAAAACGGGAGGAGCATAGTAGATAAAATCATAAGCAATGCGCCAAAATATTTGCTTCCAGGCGGAATGGTTTGTTTTGCGCACTCTGATATTATTGGCGTCAAACAAAGTTTAAGAAAACTTAGAGTTCAACAACTTCGTGCTATGATACTGGGAAGCAAAGATAAATTGTTGAGGGAAACAACACTTACTCGCTTATCAAAACAAATTATTGAAAGAACAGGATATAGATTTCGTAGAAACGATCAAAATCAGGAATTTTTTTCTATTTATGTAATAGTTGGTATTTATGATTAATTTTCGTCACCTTACTAAAAATATTATTCCATCAAATAAAAACATCGTTGTCAAAAAAGCGCTGGGTGCCATTTTTTGGGATAGCCAAGGTAAGGATTATATCGATTTTAGTGCACAGACTCTTAATTTGAGTTTAGGCCAATGTCACCCGGAGATCACAAGGGCAGTTATTACCCAACTTAAGAAATATAATTTTCTTTCTTCACGCTTTGTTTGCGAACCTTTGATGCAATTGTCAGAGGTAATTATAAACCTAGCCCCCAAAGAATTATCCAAAATTAACATTAAATTAACAGATGGAAGTGATGCAAACGAAAGCGCTTTTAAACGAGTAAGGAAGTACCATAAAAAGTTAACGATTGCCTCGTTATACAAAAGTCATTTAGGCGAAACGTCTGAAACTATAGTTGCAAGTGGAAAAAATTTTGAAAATAGATTTTATATCGGGGGTAGTCAAAAATTTACGTTTTTCCCTCCTCCTCATCCAGACTTTATACCTTCATGTAAAACAACCAAAGAGGCAGAAAAAATCTCACTTCTACATCTTAAGAGTTTATTACAAAGGAATAACGATATATGTGCAGTTATTGTCGAACCGATTATGGTAAATGCTGGAGTATATATATTATCTCCAGATTATCTGCGCGGGCTTCGCGCTCTCTGCGATGAATATCACGTGAGTCTAATTTTTGATGAAATACAGACGGCTTTTGGATGGATAGGCACCTTTTTTGCTGCTTCAAAATACAAGATTACACCAGATATCGTGACTTTAGGTAAAGCAATTTCTCCTGGATTTCCCCTTGCTGCAGTTCTCATGCAACCCCAATATGATCTTTTAGAATATGGAGAAGACGAATTTACTAACGGTGGGAATCCTCTTTCGTGCATTGTGGCCTTGAAGAATATAGAGATTCTTAAACGAATGGGAATTGAAAAAATGGTGTTAGAAAAGAGCAATTTAATATTTAAACTCCTCTCCAATGTTCAAAGGGACTATCCATTTATCAAAGAAATTAGAGGAGAAGGATTAATTTGGGGAGTAGATTTTGATAAAAAAACTTCTCCATTCAGTACACAACAAATATATAATCGTGCCCTATCAAACGGCCTTGTTTTAAGGAAAAGTCAAGATGGTTATGGATCAAGCTTAGTGATCAAACCCCCCTTAATAATTACTAATAACGAGATTGAAGAAGGGATTGAGAGACTTAGATGGTCCTTGGCTCTATGAGCTTCAAAGAAATCGATAGACCACCAATAATCGGGGAATTAAATATCCAACATTTTGTTGTCGATGAAAATGGCCATCTTTTTCTTAAACGAATTCCTAAGGAGAATCCAGCGCTTCTGGAACGAATAAGAGCCGAGTATGTGGGGACACACTTTTTTGCTCTTGGGGGGAGTTTTAGAAGAAGAACGTCAAAAGAACAAGCTCTTTTTGCAAAACAAGCTGCATCCAATAAGCTCCGGGTCTTAACGCCAAAGTATATAGATGGAGAAGTAACTTATTATCCATTCATGGAAAAAGCACAAACTCTAGACAGGTTTTTCCAGAAACCATTTTTGCAACCGGAGATCGTAGTTGGTCAACTTCTCGAAGATCTTCGTGCTGCCCACACTTTGGGTGTTAACTATGGAGATCGTTGGCACCCAAACATATTGGTTGTTCCCAATATTGGCATAATGCATATAGATTTTGATATTGAGATATCTGGGTCATGCGCAAAAGAATTTGAGACTGCCCAAGTAGTTTATTACACAGTGCTTTCAGGTAAAAATAAGGTTATTTCTCTAATAAGTGATTTTTTAGCTTACAGATTGTGGTGCAACTCCAAACTGGTCGCACATTTCCTTGAGGCAAAAATAGCCTTTTTCCAAGGGACAGATTATGGCGGGATAGAAGACTCTATTAGGGCTATTATTCAAAAGACACTCTAAAAAGAGTTTTGGGCAACGGAACTTGACATTGTATACCTATTAGGTATATATTCTTGGTTGTATGTTAGCAGAAAAGAGGACTTTGGCGCTTTCATATCAGGAAATAACTCATCCCGAAATATCATCTATTCGTGTGTTCCCGACTCCTGAAGAAACAGCAAGAGGTGCAGCGGAAGAAATTGTCAGAGTGGTTCAAGCAAATCCATCCGCCGCTATAACTTATGCCACAGGAGATACGATGATTCCAGTTTATGCGCATTTGACCCAAGCGGTACAAGGAAGACAGGTCAGCTTTGCCGAAACTATAGGTTTTCACTTGGATGAGTATTATCCTACAGGACCGGAACCTGATAAGTACCCACATAGTTTTGTTAGTTATTTGAGACAACGAGTTTTTGGTCCGTTACAGATTGCAATGGCCAATGAGCTTAATGGTCTTGCTCCTGATCCCGAGGCGGAAGTGCGTCGATATGACGGTCTTCTGAGCGCTCAGCTCATTGACTTAGCAATTTTAGGGATCGGTCCATGGTCTGATACAAGACAAAGCGGTTGCCATATTGCCCTTAATGAATCGGGTACGCCGTTTAGCACTCGAACACACGTTGCCGAACTCAATGAAGTTACGGTTTCGCGTGACAGACAAGAACGTGGTCAAGATACGCCCAGCCGGGCACTTACTCAAGGAATTGCTAATATATTAGAGGCAAAACAAATTTATCTTATTGCTTATGGAGAGAATAAAGGCATGTCACTTCGGGAGGCCCTATATGGAGAAGTCGGTGTTCGACGACCGGCCTCCGCTCTTCGTGTGCAAGGACATAAAGTTAAAATGTTTATTGATCGGGCTGCCGCATCACAACTTAAGGAGAGTTAAGACACGGACCATTGGCCTTGGTGGAGAAAGGCACTCCTTGTCTTGTTTTTCTTCCTAACGATGAAACTTACGGCGCCAATTTGGCCGGAGCCATGGAAATGAAAGCCAGGGGCGGTTATGTCATCGGTATCTCGTATAAAAAACACGAACTTTTCGATGATTTTCTGCCGGTTGATGACGCCAGTGAGGCAACGATTATTCCGAATATCATTACCGGTCAGACGCTTGCCTATTATCTAACCATGGAAAAAGGCCTTGATCCGGATAAACCCAGGAATTTGGCCAAAAGCGTCACCGTCAAATAAATGATAAAGAAGATCGTCAACTTCAGCCTTACTTTCTTTATTCCTCTTTTGTATTTTTTGGGATTAATCGTGATTTTACAAACCATGAAAATAACCAATTTCCCCTTGGCGATTTTAGGATTAATAGTTACTTTTTTGGGTTTATTTTTTTGGGGCTTGGGTTTTTATTTTTTAGGCCGGCCGTCTTTCGCGGTTTTACCGAAAGCCAAAAAACTGCAAACCAAGGGTCTTTATAAATATTTTCGCCATCCGATTTATCTTGGCATTACTTTAACTCTTTTGGGTTTATCCTTAAGCACGTCTTCGCTTTTGGGTTTTATCTACACCATAATCATTATTATCCCCTTAAATATTCTAAGAGCCAAAAGAGAAGAAAGAGTTTTAATCGCTAAATTCGGCCCAGAGTATTTAGAATATCAGGAAAAAACCCTAATTTAAAATTAAGACTTGACACGGTTTCTTTATTTTTATAACATCAATTTAATTGAATATTTATATCGAAGATAAATGAGCAAATATCTTCGATTAATTTCGCTTTGCTCATTATCAAGAGCGGTAGGTAGTCCCTCCCAATCTTACTTTTCGCCTTATTAGATTTCTACTGCGGCTCAAAGAGCGATTTTGGAAGGGCGCGGGAACTAGCCCGTTAATCTACCCAGCAACCCGTAAAGACGGGTGCTAAATCTAGACCCCGGCGAGGGGAGAGATAGGGTTACCGCCATCAGGTAACAATCTTAACCAGACAACTCTCTCCAGGGAGAGTTTTTTTATGTTTTAAAGGAGGTTTTTTTATGACTTATCAATATTTTACTTCCGAGTCCGTAGCCGCCGGACATCCCGATAAAATTTGTGACCAGATTTCCGACAGTATTTTGGATGAGGCGATAAAAGTTGATCCCCAAAGCCGCGTCGCTTTGGAAACAATGGTGACCAAACAAAGAATCGTTTTGGCCGGAGAGGTAACCTGTTTGGCTAAATTGGATTTTAAAAAAATTGCCAGAAAAAAGATTAAAGAGTTGGGCTACATCGATAAAATCTATCAATTTACCGATCGATCCCCGATTTCCGTTTATATCCACAAACAATCGCCGGATATTGCCAGGGGCGTTGATGATGGTGGTGCCGGTGATCAGGGGATGATGTTCGGTTATGCCTGCAGGGAGACGCCGGAGCTGATGCCCCTGCCTATTACCTTGGCTCATCGGTTGGTGGAAAAAATGGATGAATTAAGAGAAAAAAAAGTGCTTGCCTATCTTCGGCCCGATGGTAAAAGCGAAGTTAAGGTTAAATATTTAAACGGCATCCCAAAATCTGTCGAACAAATAATTTTGGCGGTTCCCAATCGTCCGGAAATTTCAAAAGAAAAACTGGCAAGAGATTTATTTATAAAGGTCATTAGTCCTGTACTCAAAAATTACGGTTACACGGTAACCCAAGATAAAGTGATTATTAACGGTACGGGAAGATGGGAAATCGGCGGACCGGTCTCCGATACCGGCGTCACGGGCAGAAAAATTGCGGTTGATACTTATGGCGGCATGGGAAGGCTTGGCGGCGGTTGTTTTTCCGGTAAAGATCCGACTAAGGTCGATCGTTCCGGTGCTTATGCGGCCAGGTTTATCGCTAAAAACATTGTCGCCAAAAATTTGGCTGATCGTTGTGAGGTTCAATTGGCCTACGTAATTGGCTATCAAAAACCGGTAACTTATGCGCTGGAAACCTTTGGAACCGAAAAAGTTAAAATCAGCAAAATTAAAAAATTAAGCCTGGAAATCTTAGATCTTTCCGTATCGGGCATCGTCAATAATTTAAAATTGCGGCAGCCAATTTATGCGCAGAGCGCTTGTTACGGGCATTTTGGCCGGGATATTTTTCCTTGGGAAAAAATTGTTGTATAATAATGAGTGAAACGAATTAATCAAAGATGAGGAGGTGATAATTATGAGCGATAAAAAAATTGGCAAGATAACTCATTTTTACGATAAAATCGGAGTCGCGGTTGTTTCCTTGTTCGGAGGATTAAAGGTTGGTGACCAGATAAAAATTTCCGGACACGATCAGGAATTTTCCCAAACTGTCTCGTCAATCCAAATAGAACACGAAAAAATTAACGAAGCCAAAAAGGGACAGATTGTCGGTTTAAAAGTCGAAAAGCCGGTTAAGGAAAGCGACGAAATTTTTAAAGTTGAATAGCTGTTTTTCCTGCTTTTTGGTCGTTTTAGGCGAAGGCCCCTCTTTTCCTCTTTTTAAGCTTGCTTATGGAAGTCAAAAAGACTAAAATCCTCTTATGAAAATGGAAATTTCGGCCGGAGGTGTTATCTATACTCAAAAAGGCCCAAAAAAAATTAAAATTCTGCTTTTGCTGGATAAGAATAATCATTGGACATTCCCTAAGGGTTTAATTGAAAAGGGCGAAGAAAAGATCGAAGCGGCCAGAAGAGAAACCAAAGAAGAGGTCGGACTGCAAAGATTAAAGATGAAGGTTGCTCTTTCGCCTATTAAATATTGGTATAAATGGAAAGAACAAATTGTCAGAAAAACCGTCTATTATTTTCTTTTTGAAGGAGACGAGACCGAAAAACTTAAACCTCAGGAAGAAGAAGGGATTAAAGAAGTCAAGTGGGTTTCTCTTGAGAAGACGTTTGAAATCATCGGTTATCCCAAAACAAACGAGCCGATTTTAAAAGAAGTTAAACAACAATTGCTTTAAAATCTATGGATTGGTTTTTTGCCTCAGACATTCAAGAGTCTATTAAAAAAATCGTGGCTTCGTTAATGATGGGTCATGTTGATCCCAAAAGAGTGATTTGTTTCCGAAGCCAGGGTTCCAAAGCTCACGCCAGGGCCAGGATTTGGAGTTTGCCGCGCGTTTGGCAAAAAGCTTTAAATCTGCCCGCCCACTACGTTTTGGAGGTTATTTCGGAAAAGTTTGATCATTTGTCCGACGATGACCAAAAGCGCATTCTTATTCATGAACTTTTGCATATTCCTAAAAACTTTTCCGGCTCGCTTCTTCTCCACCGGGGAAGAGGAAGAAGGATTGACACGCACAAAGTAGAGCAACTTTTTCAGGAATATAAAAAAAGATGATCACGATTCTTCACGGCGAAAATCATTTGGCTTCAAGAAACCAGCTCGAAGCTTTGAAAAAAGAACAAAAGAACGAGGAAATTCTTTCTTTGGACGGCAAAAAAATCACCCTAAATGATTTAATCCAGGCTCTTGAAGCGCCTTCATTACTAGCTTCCTCCCGACTGGTGGTTATCGAACGCTTCTTCTCTTTGAAAAAAAGCGAAGAAAAACAAAAGATGATCACCTATCTTGTCGAAAATCAAAAAAAGGTCAATTTGCTTCTTTGGGAAGATGAGGAAGTTGCCAAAACCACGCTTGCTCAATTTTCTGGCGCGAAAATCCTGCTTTTTAAGAATGAGGGCGTTATTTTTAAGTTTTTAGAATCTCTAAAACCAGGTTGCACAGAAGAAATGCTTGCCCTTCTTAAAAAAGCCTTAGATTCGGAAATTCCCGAAATAATTTTTTCTTTGCTTATCAGACAATTAAGGTTACTTTTGTTGATGACCACTGAAACAAAAGAAGAAGCAGAGGATCTTAAGCGTTTGGCAACATGGCAAAAGGAAAAATTGGCAAGGCAAGCCAAGGACTTTACCCAGAAACAATTAATAAGCTCTTACCATGAACTTTTGGAAATTGATTCTCAGCAAAAAACCGGCCAAAATGCCTTTGATTTAAAGAAAACTCTTGAAATTTTTATCATGAACCTCTAAGATAAAAATAATGGAAAAAATCGACCCTGCAATTTTTAAGGCCTATGACATCAGGGGCATTTACCCCGTCGCTTTGGACGAAGACTTGGCCTATAAAATCGGCCGCGTTTTTGCCCAAATGATTAAAAAAGAAAACCCCGGCAAAAAGATCGTCATTGTTCTGTCGCGCGATATGCGCTTATCTTCTCCTTCTTTGCACGAGCAAGTTCTCCAGGGTTTTGCCGACGAAGAGGTTGAGGTTATTGATATCGGCCTGGCCTCAACGCCGCTGTTTTATTTTGCCGTCGCGACTTTTAAAGCCGACGCCGGCATGCAGATTACCGCCTCTCATAATCCTAAAGCCTATAACGGTTTTAAAATGACCCGCCAAAAGGCCAGTCCGGTTAACGGCGATAACGGTATTTACCAAATGCGCGACGCCATTTTATCTTCAAATTTTGAGAAATTAAATAAACCCTTAAAAGTTCAAGATCGGGAGATTCTGGCTCTTTACCTTGAGCACGCGAGACAATACGTCAAAGACAAAGGGATGACCAAAAAAATTATTATTGATTCAGCCAATGCCATGGCCGGGATTGATTTGGCTTCATTTTTCCAAAGTTTTCCCAACATAGAAGTGACTTATCTTAACCAAAAACTTGACGGTTCTTTTCCCGCCCATGAAGCCAACCCCTTAAAAGAAGAAACCCTAGAGACTTTGAAAAAACAGGTGCTTGAGAGAAAAGCCGATTTTGGGATCGCGACGGACGGGGATGGTGACCGATATATGTTTATTGACGAGAAGGGACAATATGTCCGGTCTGACCTTGTTAATGCTCTTCTGGCCAGAAAAACGGTTACCGAGGGCAAAGGAGAACCCATACTTTACGATTTAAGAAGCAGCAAGGTCGTTGCGGAGGAAGTGGAAAAATACGGCGGTAGGGCTTTAAAATGCCGGGTGGGTCACTCGTTTATTAAAAAACAAATGCGGGAAGTTGACGCTTATTTTGCCGCCGAATTATCGGGGCACTTCTACTTGGAAGTCATGCCTGATTCCTATTTTGAGTTTCCCTTATTTGTGGTCGCGAAATTAATGGAAATTCTTGAAGAGGCAAAAAAACCATTATCGGAAATGATTAAGCCTTTGAGAAAATATTTCCACACCAATGAGTTTAATTTCAAAATTGAAGATAAAGAAAAGGCCATGGCGGCCTTTGAAAAAAAATATCAAGACGGTCAACAGTTTAAGCTGGACGGTTTATCAATCGAATACCCGAGCTGGTGGTTTAACGTCCGCATGTCTAACACGGAACCCTTATTAAGGTTTAATTTGGAAAGCGACACCGAAGAAGAAATGCAAAGAAAAAAAGAAGAAGTCAGCCAAATAATTTTATCTTTAGGCGGCGAAAAAGAGTAAAAAACCATGATTGACTTAAACGACGAAAAGTTGGTGTCAAGTCTGGATAAGGCGAGGATGCTTGAGTCCATCAGGTTGCTACCCGATCAGTGTCGTCAGGCTTGGGAAGAAACCAAAAAAATTCAAATACCCTCTTCTTATATGGCGCAAACCTCGCAAATTATCGTTTCCGGTATGGGTGGTTCCGCCCTTGGAGCCCACATTATTAAAAGTCTTTTTCACCAAGATTTATCTTTACCCGTCGAAATTATTAATGACTATCATCTGCCGGGATACGTTGATTCCCGAACCCTTCTCCTTCTTTCTTCCTACTCGGGTTCAACCGAAGAAACGCTTTCTACGGCTTTCGAGGGCCTAAAAAGACAAGCTAAAATTGTCGGGATTACCACCGGAGGTAAATTAGGCAGTTTTCTTGAGGAAAATCATTTTCCCGCTTATATTTTTAAACCTCAATTTAATCCCTGCGGCCAACCGAGAATCGGTTTAGGCTATTCTATTGTCGGCCAAATCGGTTTGTTAAGAAAAATCGGTCTCTTAAAACTAGACGAAAATGATTTTTATCAGACGATTGACTCATTGAGCCGGGAAAGCGAAACTCTCAAGAAAGAAGCCAAAGCCATGGCGGCAAAAATACAGGATAAAATCGTTGAAGTTATTGGGGCGAGTCATTTATCCGGCAATGCCCACGTTTTGGCTAATCAATTAAATGAAAACAGCAAAAACTTCGCCGGGTTTTTCTTCTTGCCGGAGTTGAATCATCACCTGATGGAAGGACTAAAAAATCCAAAACAGAATAAATTAATTTTTCTTTTTCTTAGGTCCTTATTTTATGATGAAAAAATTAAGTTGCGATTAAAATTAACACAGGAAATCATTGCCAAAAACAATTTGCCGTTTTTAGAATTTGAGTCCCACGGTGAAAATAAATTGGCGGAAGTTTTTCAAACTCTGCTCTTCGGCAGTTTTTTAAGTTTCTATTTATCTATAATTTACAATCAGGATCCCTCGGTCATTCCCTGGGTTGATTATTTTAAGGAAAAACTGGCAAAAGCCTCTTGAATCTTTCTCCTTTGTCTTGCTATACTGAAATTATGGAAGGAAAATTTATCCTGTGGTTTAATGAGGTAGGAAAGGATGATATTCCTTTGGTGGGCGGTAAGGGAGCTAACTTAGGAGAAATGGCTAAATTTGGTATTCCCGTTCCCGCAGGCTTTATCGTTACGGCCCAGGCCTATTTTTATTTTTTGGAGAAAGCAAATTTACGCACGAAAATTAAGAATTATCTTTCTTCTTTAAACCTTAATGAACCCGACTCCCTGGAACAGGTCTCTTCTCATATTAAAAGACTGATTTTAACTTCTCCGGTGCCTAGGGATTTAGCGCAAGCGATCTCTGAAAATTACGCCAAACTGGGAACCTTTTTAAAACCGGCTTTAGTCGCGGTCCGTTCTTCGGCCACCGCCGAAGATTTGCCGACCGCCTCTTTTGCCGGTCAACAGGAAACCTTCTTAAATATCTCCGGCGATGCTTCGGTCGTGGAAAAAGTACGCCAGTCCTGGGCCTCTCTTTTTACTCCCCGGGCGATTTTTTATCGCGAAGAGCAAAAATTTGATCATTTTAAAGTCGGAATTGCGATCCCTATACAGAAAATGATTCAATCGGAAACTTCCGGCATCATGTTTACGATTGATCCTCTCTCTTCGGATAAATCAAAAATTATTATCGAAGCGATTTATGGCCTAGGCGAAATGATCGTTCAGGGACAAGTTATTCCCGACCGCTACGAGATTTCTAAAAAAGACCTTAAAATTTTAAAAAAAGATATCTCGACACAAGATAAAATGCTTGTTGGGCAAAAACATCAGAATAAGCTTTTGGAAGTGCCTAAAAAAAATAGGAGTTTACAAAAAATAAAAGATCGGGAAATTACAGAACTGGGTGTTTTGGGCAAAAAAATTGAGCGTCATTATTTTTTCCCTCAAGACATTGAATGGGCCATTGAAAACGGGAAGATTTATATTGTCCAAACAAGACCCGTAACCACGATGGCCAGTGTTGCCAGGGGTAAAGAAGAAGCTAAAGATATTAAATTAATTAATCCAAAATTAAAACCGATTTTTACGGGCGTTGGCGCCTCACCGGGTATTGCTTCAGGGCCGGTTAGGGAAATTCATTCGCCCAAAGAAATAAATCGGGTTATTTTAGGTGATGTTTTGGTGACGGAAATGACTAATCCTGACTTTGTTCCGGCGATGAAAAAAGCCGTGGCCATTGTTACCGATCAGGGAGGCAGAACCGCCCACGCGGCCATTGTCAGCCGGGAACTGGGTATTCCTTGTGTGGTCGGCGCAAAAATCGCCACGAAGCTTCTTAAAACCGGTCAGGTGGTCACGGTCAACGGTGAAACAGGGGAAGTCTTCAGGGGCGGAATTTTGCAAAGTCAAAAAATCGCCCATGAATTTAAAAAACAAGATCAAATCTTAGCAAAAAAACACGAGATCCCCATAAAAACCGCCACGAAGATTTATCTTAACTTGGCGGAGGCAGAAAAAGTCAAAGATTTGGCGAAAATGCCGGTTGAGGGCGTGGGTTTATTGAGAGCCGAATTTGTCATGGCGCAAATCGGCATTCATCCGAAGAAAATTATTCATGATCAAAAACAAAAAATGTTTATTGAGAAACTCGCTTCTTTCCTCGCCACTTTCTGCGAGGCGTTCAGTCCTCGTCCTGTCGTTTATCGAACTTCTGATTTTAAAACCAACGAATATCGCAATCTTACGGGCGGTCAAGATTTTGAACCCGAAGAACAAAATCCCATGATCGGTTATCGCGGCGCCTATCGCTACCGATCTGACCCGGCGGTTTTAGAATTGGAACTTGAAGCGATCAAAGAAGTTCGCAAGAAAAAAGGCTTTACCAATTTATGGTTAATGCTGCCCTTTGTCCGAACTCCGCAAGAACTTTTGGAAGTCAAAAAGATTATCGCCAGCGCCGGCCTTCTTCGGTCGCCTTCCTTTAAACTGTGGCTGATGGTGGAAATTCCCGCCAACGTGATTTTGTTGGATAAGTTTATCGAAATGGGCATTGACGGAGTTTCGATCGGTTCTAATGATTTAACGATGTTAACCTTAGGGGTTGACCGAGACAACGCCGAACTGGCCCAGGCTTTTAACGAGCAGGACCCGGCCGTTCTTTGGGAACTAGAAAAAATTATTAAAACCTGTCATCAATATAAAATAACCTCGTCCATTTGTGGTCAGGCGCCGTCTGATTACCCTTCCTTGGTGGAAAAATTAGTACACTGGGGAATAACCAGCGTCTCGGTAAACCCCGATGCCGTAGAAAGAACCAGAGAAACGATTTATGAAGAGGAGAAAAAATTGTGCCAAAAATAAAAGAAATTAAAGCCCGGGAAATTTTAGATTCACGGGGAAATCCCACGATCGAAACCAAAATAACTCTCGATAACGATATTTTGGGCATCGCTTCTGTTCCTTCCGGAGCCTCGTTAGGCAAGTATGAAGCGCTTGAACTTCGTGACGCTGACATGAACCGCTATTTTGGGTTGGGCGTTTTGAAAGCCGTAGGAAACGTTAACCAGGTCATTGGTCCAAAACTTCTTGGGTTTGATCCAACCAAACAGCAGGAAATTGACAGGTTAATGATTGATCTTGACGGCACAGAAAATAAGAGTAAGCTTGGCGCTAACAGTCTCTTGTCGGTTTCTTTAGCCGTAGCTTCTGCTGCTTCTAAGTCTCAAAAATTACCATTGTACCGGTATCTTAATTCTTTATATGGGGAGACATTGCCAACCACGATTGAAAAAATGCCTACCCCGACTTTTAATATCATTAACGGCGGAAAACACGGAGCCGGTAATTTAGATTTTCAGGAATTTCATGTCGTCCCCGCAACAACGAAACCATATCATGAGGCACTCCGCATCGGCGAAGAAATCTACCAAAAACTAAAAGAGGTTTTAATTCACCGCAACGCCATTCGTTCCGTTGGCGACGAAGGAGGTTTTGCGCCAAATCTTTTTACCAATTTAGACACCCTGGAGATCATTCTGGAAGCTGTCAAATTAACGCCCCATGTTTTCGGCCGAGATGTTTTTTTAGGACTTGACATCGCCGCTTCCAATTTCAAAAAGGCTGATGGTTACCAAATTAAAGATAAACCGAATTCACTTTCAGCCAATGAGTTTATTGAGTATTTGATTAATCTTAATAAGGAATACCAGCTTTTGATTTTAGAAGATCCTTTAGACGAGGACGATTGGGAGGATTGGGCAAGACTGACTCAACTCTTGGGCAAAGGAACTTTAATTGTCGGCGACGATTTGTTGGCGACTAACCTTCTAAGATTAAAGCAGGCCATCGATAAGCGTCTTTGCACCACCATTCTTATTAAACCTAACCAGGCAGGAACTTTATCGGAAACTCTGGAAGTCGTTAAAACCGCGCGTGCGGGAGGGTTTAAGGTTATTGTTTCTCATCGCTCCGGGGAAACCAACGATACTTTTATTGCCGATTTTGCCGTGGCGGTTGGTTCGGACTACGTCAAATTCGGGGCTCCGGCCAGAGGCGAAAGGGTCGCTAAATATAATCGGCTTTTGGAAATTGAGGAAGAATTAAATTTAAAATGACTAATCCTGTCGTGTTGATTATTTTAGACGGTTGGGGGTTAGCGCCTGCCGGTCCGGGAAACGCTGTTTCTCAAGCCTCGGTGCCTAATTTTAACCGGTTTTGGGCCTCATATCCTCATGCCAAATTAACCGCTTCGGGGGAACCCGTGGGTTTGCCTCATGGCGAACGAGGTAATTCCGAAACCGGTCATCTCAATTTAGGGGCCGGAAGAATTGTTTATCAGGACCTACCCCGCATTAATATGAGTATTGCCGACGGCTCCTTTTTCAAAAATCAAGCTTTTCTCGCCTGTTTTGAACATGTAAAGAAAAATAATTCGGCTTTGCATCTTATGGGCCTCATCGGTCAAGGCGGCGTTCATTCGTCCAATGAACATCTTTATGCCCTTTTACGTTTAGCTAAAGAGGCTGGCCTTAAAAATCTTTTTCTGCAGCTTTTTACTGACGGAAGAGATTCACCGCCGACCTCGGCCAGACTCTACTTGAGTCAAATTGAGACCAGGCTTAAAGAAGAAGGCTTGGGGAGAATCGCTTCTTTGTGCGGCCGTTATTTTGCTTTGGATCGTGATAACCGTTGGGAACGAACCCAGAAAACCTATGAACTTTTGGTTGATGGTCTAGGGGAAAAAGCCTTTTCGGCTGAAGAAGCTGTTCAGGCGGCTTACGATCATGGCAAAACCGATGAATTTATCGAACCGACCTTAATCGTGGAAAAAAACGGACAACCGTTAGGTCCCATCAAAGATCAAGACGCGGTTATCTTTTTTAATTATCGTATTGATCGGCCAAGACAATTAACCAAGGCTTTTATTTTACCGGATCTTGAGCATATCGCCATTACTAAGCCGACTTTTGACCCTTACGCGGAAAAATATTTTAAAAAAACCTATATTGAACCGTCTCGGTTAAGAAAAACTTTTCCCCGAAAAAAGGTCCTTTCTGATCTTTTCTTTGTGACGATGACTGAATACGAAAAGGGTTTACCTGCCAAGGTTGCTTTTCCACCGATTTCCGTCAACATGACTTTATCCCGCGTTTTATCGGAACGTAATCTAAGACAGCTTCATATTACCGAAACCGAAAAAGAAAGATTTGTTACTTATTATTTTAATGGTCAAAGAGAAATACCGTATTCAGGAGAAGAGTGGAAAACCGTACCTTCACCTAAGGTTCCGACCTATGATTTGCAGCCGGCGATGTCGGCGACGGAAATTACCGAAATCGTCCTTGAGAAAATCAACCACAAATTTTATGATTTTATTTTGATTAATTTTGCGAATCCCGATATGGTTGGTCATACCGGCGTTATTCCGGCAGGAATTACCGCCTGCGAGGTCGTTGATACCTGTTTAGGCAAAATTGCCAACGCCGTGAATATTTCTAACGGAACTTGCATCGTTACGGCAGACCATGGTAATGTAGAAGAAATGATTAATCCCTTAACGGGTGGAGTTGACACCGAGCATTCAAGTAATCCGGTTCCCTTCATCTTAATTAACCGAAAATATCAGGGAGATTTACGGGAACTTTCAAGTGGTATCTTAGCGGATGTGGCACCGACTGTTTTAACAGCCTTACAAATTCCTAAGCCCAGCGAACTTTCCGGTCGCAGTTTAATTTAATTAAAATAATCAAAGAGGAGGTTTCAAATGAAAATTACACTCTCGGTCATCAAGGCAGATATCGGTTCCATCGGCGGTCATGAATGTCCCAGTCAGGCTGTTTATGAGACAGTCAAAGACTATATTGAAAAGAACAGTCAGGGGTTGCTGATTGATTATTTCCAAACTTTTTTAGGCGACGATATTGCTCTTTTAATGACCCATACCAAAGGCGAGGGAAACTCTGATATTCATAAACTGGCCTGGGATAGTTTTAAGGCGGGGACGGAGGTCGCAAAAAAACAGGGTCTTTATGGAGCCGGACAAGATTTGCTGAAAGAATCTTTTTCGGGCAATGTTAAAGGGATGGGCCCGGGTGTTTGCGAAATGGAAATTGAAGAAAGACCTAACGAGCCTTTTGTTTTTTTCCAGGCCGATAAAACCGACCCGGGAGCTTTTAATCTGCCGCTTTATTTAAGTTTTGCTGATCCGATGTATTCGCCGGGGCTTTTTATTTCCAAATCAATGAGGAAGGGATTCGAGTTTACGGTCATGAACGTTTACCATACCGAAGGCGATAAAATTGTGACTTTAAAAGCACCGGAAGAACTTTACAGTATTGCTGTCTTACTAAGGGATTTAGAAACTTATGTTATTGAATCGGTGCACTCGCGCGACAACGGCGAAATTGCCGCCGTGGTTTCCACTTCAAGGCTTCATAATATCGCCGGAACTTATGTGGGAAAAGATGACCCCGTGGCTTTGGTTCGGGCGCAAAAATTATTTCCCGATACGGGTGAAATTCTTTCTCCTTATGCCATCGGTTATTTTGTCGCCGGCGACAATCGGGGAAGCCACAATACGCCTTTAATGCCGATTAAAACCCGCTCGACGGTGGCTTATTTTGACGGGCCGGCCTGTGTTTCGGCATTGGGCTTTTGTGTCCATGAAGGAAAATTGACCGAACCCGTGGATCTTTTTGATCATCCGGTTTGGGAAAGAGTCCGCAGCAAAATTTCCGACAAAGCCATCGAGCTTAGGAAACAGGGATTTTTTGGTGCGGCGATGCTGGGCATGAATGAGCTTGAATATACGGAAATCGTTGATCATATCAAAGAGCTCGACAGTCGTTTTAAAGTAAGAAATAAATGATCCAGGTCGTTAAGAAACCAAAAAATCCGAAAATTGTTCCTAATCTTACTGATTATACAAAAGTCTATAGCCATTTTTTATGGAAGAATTATCAGCAAGAACTGAAATGGTTTGCCCCCGATAAAATTAACGCCGCCTACAACGCCGTTGACCGTCATTTGGGAACCTGGAGAAAGAATAAAATTGCCCTCTATTGGGAAGGTGAAGACGGCAGCCAAAAAAAATACACTTTTGAAGAAATAGCCAATCTCTCTTCCCAGTATGGTCGTTTTTTAAAAAAACTCGGCGTTAGGCGTGGGGACAGAGTTTTTATTTTTCTGCCACGGGTTCCGGAACTTTACTTCTCTTTTTTGGGAATCTTAAAAATCGGGGCGATCGCCGGAGCTCTTTTTTCCGCTTTTAAAGAACAGGCTCTTTATGACCGCTTGGATAATAGCGGTGCCAGCATTTTAATTACCAACAGTAAGCTTAAAAACCGTGTTGAAAAAATCAGGCAGAAATTAAAAAATCTCAAACACATTCTGGTCATTGATGATCCCCAGTTTCAGGATAAATTTAAAAAAACCTCGTCTAAACTTCGTGTTTTGGAAATGGATCCGCAGGATCCGGCTTTCATGCTTTACACTTCGGGAACAACGGGGAAACCGAAAGGTGTCGTTCATCGGCATTTAGCCATTCTTCAGGAACATCTTACGGCCAAATGGGTTTTAGATCTTAAAGATACCGATACTTATTGGTGTACGGCCGATCCGGGTTGGGTAACGGGAATTGCCTACGAAATTCTTGGTTCCTGGTCAAACGGCGTGGCGACCATCGTTTATGAAGGCCGCTTTGATCCTAAGCGTTGGTACCAAATCTTAGAGAAATACAAAGTGACTATCTGGTATACCGCTCCTACGGCCATCAGAATGCTCATGTCGGCCGGCAGTCATCTTTTTAAAAACCATAACTTAACAAGCTTAAGACATTTAGCCTCGGTGGGTGAACCTTTAAATCCCGAAGCGATTAGGTGGGGTCTTAAAGTTTTTAATCTTCCGTTCCATGACAATTGGTGGCAAACGGAAACGGGCGGCATTTGCATTGCCAATTATCCGTGTCTTGATATCAAACTTGGCTCTATGGGTAAGCCGGTGCCGGGCGTTGAGGCGGGAATTGTTGATGATCATGGCAAAGAACTTCGTCTTGGCCAGGAAGGAAATTTAGCCTTAAGACCTGGGTGGGCTTCAATGATGATTAAAATTTGGCGCCGGCCGAAAAAATATAAAAGTTATTTTACTCACGGTTGGTATTTAAGCGGGGATCGGGCCTATAAAGATAAAGACGGTTATTTTTGGTTCATCGGCAGAGCCGACGACGTGATTAAAACCGCAGGAGAGCGGGTTGGACCGTTTGAAGTTGAATCTTCCCTGGTCGAACATGACGCCGTTGTCGAGGCCGGCGTTATCGGCAAACCCGATAAAATCAGAGGTGAAATTATTAAGGCTTTTGTCGTTTTAAAAAAGGGTATTTCGCCTTCAGAAAAATTAAAAGAAGAGCTTTCTTTGTATGTGAAGACGCACTTGGCCGGTCATGCTTATCCTCGGGAAGTTGAATTTATTGATAAGCTCCCCAAAACCCGCTCGGGGAAAATCATGCGCCGCGTTCTTAAGGCGAAAGAGCTTGGTCTGCCGGTAGGCGACCTTTCGACTCTTGAAGAATATTAATTTTTCTCCTAAAATAGATCAATTATGCTGGAAACATTAGGGACTTTTGTTATCAATATCATTTCCGACACCGGCTACCTGGGAATTTTTCTTCTTATGGCTCTTGAGTCGGCCTGCATCCCTATTCCTTCGGAGGCTACCATGCCTTTTTCGGGTTCACTGGTGGCCTTGGGCAGGTTCAATTTATGGATGGTCGTCCTAATCGGCGCTTTGGGCAATTTGGCCGGATCGCTTTTGGCTTATGCCGTGGGTTATTGGGGTCAGGATAAAATTGTGAGAATCTTGATTGTCAAATACGGCCGTTATTTTTTAATTTCCGAACACGAATATGATCGGGCGCAAAAATGGTTTTTAAAATACGGAGAGATCATTGTTTTTGCCAGCCGCATGCTGCCTGTCGTCCGGACCTTCATTTCCCTGCCGGCCGGTATCGCCAAGATGAATTTAACCAAATTCATTCTCTACACGACCATCGGTTCTTTTTTCTGGTCGCTGGTTTTAACCTCTGTCGGCATGATTTTAGGCCAAAATTGGCAGTCTTTGGAAGTCTATTTTCGGCAATTTGATGTTTTGATTGTGGCAGGACTGACGGTTGGGGGGTTGTTTTATCTTTACCACAAATACAAGCAATTAAAAAAGCGTTAAATTAATATTTACGAATGACGCCGACGACTTTGCCCTGTATTTTTACCTCGGTAACATAAATAGGCGACATCTGCGAGTTGGCCGGCTGCAATCTGATTCGTCCCTCTTCAAAAAAGATTCTTTTTAAAGTGGCCAAACCGTTTCTCAAAACGGCCACGACGATATCGCCGTTTTGAGCGTCTTCCTGATGCTGGATAACGACATAATCGCCGTCGAAAATACCCTCTTCGATTAAAGATTGGCCTTTAACCTGTAAAATATAAGACGGCTTTCCCGAAGAAAGCAAACTCGGGGCGACGGAAAAATAAAGATTGGGGTCAGTGTGGGGTTCCAGAGGCTCTCCGGCAGCAATAAAACCCAAAACCGGCAATTCGACCGCTACCTCTTCTTGAGTATTGTTTGGTTTGCCGGCTCGGCTTATCAGTTCAATGCCTCTTTTGGTCCCGGTCGTTAATTTAATAAAGCCCTTTCCTTCAAGACTTCTTAAATGTTCATAAATCGTGGCGACCGCCCGAACCCCAACGGCATCAGCCATTTCCTGAAGTGTCGGAGCAAAACCGTATCTTTGAATAAATTGCCCAATAAAATCCAAAAGATGTCTTTCTTTACTGTATAAAATAGGAGGCATATACCTATAAAAAACCATAAAAAACCCGAAATGTCAAGATCATCAAACTATGATAAAATAGAACAATGATGTTTAAGTTGCGTTCTTCTTTTAAGCCGATCGGCGACCAGCCGCAGGCCATTAAAGGCCTAATTGACGGCCTTAAGAAAGACTATTCTGATCAGGTTCTTCTGGGTGTGACCGGTTCCGGGAAAACCTTTACCTTGGCTAATGTCATCGCCCATCTTCAAAAACCGACTTTGGTTATTTCCCATAACAAAACTTTGGCCGCCCAGCTTTATCAGGAATTTCGCGATTTCTTTCCCCAAAACGCCGTTTCTTATTTTGTTTCTTATTATGATTATTATCAACCGGAATCATATCTTCCCCAAACCGATACCTATATCGAAAAGGAAACGGAAATCAACGATTTAATCGATAAGCTAAGGCTTCAGGCAACGACGAATTTAATGACCAGAAAAGATACGATTATTGTGGCTTCGGTTTCATGTATTTACAATATCGGCTCGCCGAAAGAATACGGTCATTTTGTTCTTAATCTTGAATTAGGCCAAAGTATCGAAAGAGAACAAATTTTAAAAAAATTGGTAAGGCTTCAATATGAAAGATCGGACTATGTCTTTATTCAGGGAACTTATCGTGTCAGAGGAGAAACTTTGGATATTTTTCCGGCTTACGAAGATTTTGCTTACCGTGTGGAATTGGAAAACGCCCGGGTTAAAATGATTTCTAAAATTGACCCTTTAAATAGTCAGAAACTTAAAAGTGCCAAGGCAGAAGTTAAAACTCTGGTTATCTATCCGGCCAAACATTATATGACTGACCCGGAAACAACGGAAAAATCTTTTGGTCAGATAAGGGAAGATTTAGAAAAACAGTTGCAAAAATTTAAAAAAGAAAGAAAATTTTTAGAAGCCCAAAGGCTTAAAAGCCGGGTTAACTACGATTTGGAAATGATTAAGGAAGTGGGTTTCGTCAACGGCATTGAAAATTATTCAAGATATTTCGACGGTAGGCAAGCAGGAGATCCGCCCTTTACCCTTTTGGATTATTTTAACGAGCCTTATAAAAAAGACTGGTTATGCGTGATTGATGAATCTCATATGACGGTGCCGCAACTTAACGGCATGTATCGTGGTGACCGCTCGCGCAAGGAAACCTTAATCAATTTTGGTTTTCGACTACCCGCGGCTTTGGATAACCGGCCCCTGAAATTTGACGAATTTACAAGACGTCTTCCTCAAACCATTTACGTTTCCGCCACCCCTTCTCCTTGGGAAATCAGCCGTTCTCAACAGGTTGTCGAACAACTGATAAGGCCGACCGGTCTTTTGGATCCGGAAATTATTCTTAAAGAAAGCCAGGGACAAATTGATGATTTAATCCAAAGAATTGACGAAAGAGTTAAAGCCGGTGAAAGAGTTTTGGTGACGACCTTAACAAAAAGAATGGCAGAGGATTTAGCTGCCTATCTGGAGGAAAGAGGCACCAAAGTTCATTATCTTCATGCGGACGTTGAGACTTTGGACCGAACGGACATTCTTGATGACTTAAGAGAGGGAAAATATGATGTTTTGGTTGGTATCAATCTCTTAAGAGAGGGTCTTGATTTACCGGAAGTTTCGCTGGTGGCCATTCTGGATGCTGATAAGGAAGGTTTTTTACGTTCGGAAACAAGCTTAATTCAAACCATGGGCCGGGCGGCCCGTCATCTTCACGGACAAGTTGTCATGTACGCTGATAAAATTACCGGATCAATGCAACGGGCCATTGATGAGGTTGGGCGCCGGCGAAAAAAACAATTGGCTTATAATCTAAAATTTAAGATCACACCTGCGTCAATTAAAAAACCCATCAGGGAAAAATTAGTCAAAAGACCCAAAATAAAGGAAGAAAAGGAAAAACTTTCTAAAATTGAAGTTGACCAGCTGACGCCTGAAGATAAAAAGAGATTACTGGCAAGGTTAAATCGGCAAATGCGGGAGGCTTCAAAAAATTTAGATTTTGAACTGGCGGTAAAAATTAGAGATCAAATTAAGAAATTGTGATTTTATGCCAACGATTTCTTCTTGGTTCACTTTTTTCGAGTCCACCAGAATTCGGATTCTGAGAACAAAGACCGAGGCATTTATTTCTTAAAGCAGCGTTTTTATGACCTAAGCGATTTTCTGGGTCTTTGTGGCTCCAATAATTATAAATTTGTGAACATTTTCGAGAGATAACACCGCCAAAATAACCTTGTTCACTCGTATTGTGACCCATCTTTTCCTCCTTATGCAGTTTCTTACTGACGGATTATACCACATAACCGTAAACCCTTTCTAATCTTTCTCTTTTCTGGTATAATTTTACGTCCTTTATATGCAAGATGAAATTATTATCCGGGGAGCCAGGGTTCATAATCTCAAAAACGTTGATGCAAAGATTCCCAAAAATAAACTCGTCGTTTTTACGGGTTTATCCGGCAGCGGCAAGTCTTCCATGGCTTTTGATACCATTTACGCCGAGGGACAAAGACGCTACGTTGAATCCCTTTCTGCTTATGCCCGGCAATTCTTAGGCGTTATGGATAAACCCGACGTTGATTCTATCGAGGGACTTTCTCCGGCCATTTCGATTGATCAAAAATCCGTCTCTCATAACCCGCGCTCCACGGTCGGAACCGTCACCGAAATTTATGATTATTTAAGGTTGCTTTTTGCCCGCATCGGTCATCCTCATTGTCCGAATTGCGGTCGGGAAATCAGCCAGCAGTCAAGTCAACAGGTTGTTGAACAAACCCTAAGTTTAACCACAAAAATTTTAGACTCAAAAAAACAAGTCCGACTAATGATTCTTTCGCCGGTGGTCAGGGATCGCAGGGGAGAATTTAAGGAACTTTTTAAAAATCTTCAAAGCAAAGGTTTCCAAAAGATAAGAATTGACAAACAAACTTATTCCCTAACAGACGACCTTACCCTTATCAAAACCAATAAACACACGATCGAGGCGGTTATTGACCAGCTGACGATTGATAAAATCCTTCTGCGGCATCAGGATAAATTACTTAATCTTAAAACCCGGTTAAACGACAGTATTGAACAGGCGTTAAAATTAGCCGATGGCTTAGTTATCGTGGCTGAAGTTTTGGATGCTGATTTTAATTTTCCGGAAAAACCCCAAAAATTTGCCGATCATCTTTTTTCCGAACATTTCTCCTGTCCTGTCTGTAACTTAAGTTTACCACCCCTTGAACCCCGAACTTTTTCTTTTAATTCGCCTTACGGCGCCTGTCCTCAATGCTCCGGATTGGGAACTCTTTTGAAAGTTGATGAAACTTTAGTTTTAAATCCCAATTTATCCATTACCGAAGGCGGTCTTCTTCCTTTTGCGAAGGCTTTTTTCCATGAAACTTGGTTTTCCCGAATTATTTTAAACGTCTGTCAAAAACAAAACATCAACCCGCGTTTGCCGCTTTCTTCTTTATCGGCAGAACAAAAAAGAATTCTTCTTTACGGAACCGGGGAGGAAATCCATGTTGTTGAAGGAAAAAATCGTTTCGGCAGTTTAACTCATATCCATGAAACTTTTGCCGGGATTATCTTTGAATTAGAAAGACACTATCGGGAAACCGAATCTGATTATGTGAGGCTTGAAATAGAAAAATACATGCGGCGGGAAATTTGTCCCGAATGCCGGGGCGGAAGACTTAAAAAGGAAGTCCTGTCGATCACGATTAACGGGCAATCAATTATTGAAATCACCAATTTATCAATCAGGGAAGCTTTGTCCTGGATTAACAATCTAAGCCTTCATCTTTCCGTTAGGGAGCAAACCATTGCTCACTTGGTGATCAAGGAAATTAAAACCCGGCTTAGCTTTTTAAACTCGGTCGGTTTGGATTACTTAACCGTCGATCGGGGAACCCAAACCCTAGCCGGTGGGGAAGCCCAAAGAATCAGACTGGCTTCTCAAATCGGTTCCGGACTTTCCGGTGTTTTATATGTTTTAGATGAGCCGTCCATTGGTTTGCATCCAAGGGACAATCACAAGCTCATTGAGACCTTAAGAAATCTTCGCGATTTAGGCAATACCGTTATCGTCGTCGAGCACGACCGGGAGATGATCGAATCCGCCGATTTTATTTTTGATTTTGGGCCGGGTGCCGGTGATCATGGCGGTCAAATTGTGGCGACGGGAACTTTAAACCAGATAAAAAATCATCAAGATTCTTTAACGGGGGCGTATTTGGCGGAAAGGAAAAAGATTAAAGTCGAACCGTCTTCCGCTTCTTCCGCCGCTCATTTTTTAAAAATTAACGGCTGCCAACAGTTTAATCTTAAAAAGATTGATGTCTCTTTTCCTTTAGGCAAGTTTATTTGCGTTACCGGCGTTTCCGGTTCCGGCAAATCAACCCTCATTGTGGAAACCCTTTATCACGCTTTAGCCCAAAAAATTAATCCCTACCATCGGGAAAAACCAGGCAAATTTGAAAGCCTTGAAGGTCTGGATTATGTCAATAAAATTATTTTGATTGATCAGTCGCCGATTGGCCGGACACCAAGATCAAATCCGGTAACTTATACCGGCGCTTTTAATTTTATCCGCGATTTATTCGCTCAAACACCCGAAGCTAAAGTCCGCGGCTATAAAACCGGAAGATTTTCCTTTAATGTTAAGGGGGGAAGATGTGAAGCCTGTGAGGGCGAAGGTCAAATAAAAATCGAGATGCAATTTTTACCCGATGTTTATGTGGATTGCGAAGTCTGCCATGGTCAAAGATATAACCATGAAACTCTCGAAGTCACCTTTAAGGGCAAAAACATCGCCGAAATCTTAGACATGACCGTTGAGGAAGCTTTAGTTTTCTTTACCCATATCCCGACGCTTGTTGATAAACTGCAAACTTTAACCGATGTTGGTTTGTCTTACATGCATTTAGGGCAGCCGGCGCCAACTCTGTCAGGCGGGGAGGCGCAAAGAGTTAAATTGGCCAGTGAGCTTTCCAAGAGAGCCACGGGGAAGACTTTGTATATTTTAGACGAACCTACCACGGGACTTCATTTTGCCGATTTAGAAAAATTGCTCCTGGTTCTCAAACAATTAGTGCAAAAGGGCAATACGGTCGTTATCATCGAACATAATCTTGATGTCATCAAAAACGCCGATTATCTTATTGATTTAGGCCCCGAGGGCGGAGACAAAGGAGGATACTTAGTTGCCAGCGGGACACCTTACGAGGTATCCTTAAAAAGGAAAGAGTCTCAAACAGGCCAATTTCTGGCAAGAATACTTTAGTTTAAAAAAATGATCAAGTTTTTTTTCGTCGTTTTCTCTTTTTTCTTTTCTTTTCTTTTCTTCTTTGCCAAAGACGCCCGGGCTTCTAATGAATTTTCTTCAGCTTATGATCTGACTTTCGAGGTCAAAAATGACGCCAAAACTTTTGTTTTACAAAATATCCATTTAACAAATTTAACGACCAATTATTACGCTTCCGAATACACCCTGATTTTGGGAACCGATAAAATTGAACAAATAGAAGCTTTTGACGGTCAAGGACCATTAAAAATCAAGGTGGAAAAAAATTTCGAGCAAACCAAAATTCATGTTCAATTTAACGAAAAAATTGTCGGTTTGGGGAAAATTTTAAACTGGACTTTAAAATACCAAAGTTTGGAAATTGCCAAAAAATTAGGCAGAATCTGGGAAATTAACATTCCCAGATTGTCTGCCGAAGAGAACCCGACCTTCTATAACGTTTCTCTCCTCGTCCCTCCGGTTTTTAATGAGCCGGCCTATGTTTTCCCGCAGCCTAAAAATCGCTATTACTGGACGCTTCATGAGGGTTCAAAAGACGGGATCAGTCTGGCTTTCGGTGACTGGCAAGGATTTAAATTTGATCTTAATTATCATCTTGAAAATAAGCAACTTCTTTCCGGAAAAACGGAAATTGCTTTACCGGCAGACACACCTTACCAAAAGATAATTCTTAAAAATATTAACCCCAAACCTAAAAAAATCAGGGTTGATCATGATGGCAATTGGTTAGCCGAGTATTTTCTTTTACCCAAACAAAAACTTGACGTTAAGGTTTCCGGTTCGGTGAAGATTTTTGCCCAAGAACAACCCGATTACCCGAAAGACGACGGCGCTTCTGTTTACCATAATTATTTAAAGACGGAAGAATTTTGGGAGCAAAATGAAAAGATAAAAGAGCTTGCTAAGCAATTAAAAACGCCGCGCGAGATCTATGATTACGTTATTAAAACTCTAAATTATGATTACGAACGCGCTAATCAGGAAACCAAGCGTCTGGGAGCGGCGGCAATTTTAACCCAGCCTCAAAAGGCTATTTGTATGGAATTCACTGATCTTTTCATTGCTTTAGCCAGAAGTTCAAATCTTCCCGCGCGTGAAGTTGATGGTTTTGCTTACACCAGCAATTCAAAACTAAAACCTCTGTCTTTAGTCACCGATGTTTTACATTCCTGGCCGGAATATTGGGATAAAGATAAAAATCTTTGGGTGCAAATTGATCCGACCTGGGGGAAAACCAGCCAGATGAATTATTTTGACCGCTTTGATTTTAATCATTTTGCTTTTGTCATCAGGGGTTTAAGTTCTAAAGAACCCTATCCCGCCGGTTCCTATCGAAGCCAAAGTGGCGGTAAAGACGTCCTGGTTGAATTTAGCGATGATATCCCGCAAGAAACGACGCAAAACCCAAAGGTCGAAATCGTTTTCCCCAAAAAATATCTTGCCGGTTTGCCCTTAAAAGGCAAAGTTATTATTTCTAACCCGAACCGGACCGCTCTTTATAATTTAAAACCAAGCCTTAATTCCTCGTTCCAAATCAAGAATCATGATCTTGAAATCCCCATTTTGCCGCCTCAAGCCGAAAAAATCATGGAGATAGAAATTCCTAATAACGATTTTTTCCTTAATGCTTTAGGCTTGGTAACTTTAAGCTTGGATGGCCGACCTTACACGGCCAGGATAAACATTATTTCTTTGCCATTATTAATCATCCCGCTCGTTATTTTAATCGTCAGCTTAGGTTTTCTCCTTTGTCATGTTGGGAAAAAAATATGGACCAGAATCTTTTGAACGACCTAAAAGGTTTGCCACAAACGCCGGGGGTTTATTTGTTTGCCGACAAAGAAAACCAAATTCTTTATGTCGGCAAGGCTCTGAATCTTCAGCATAGAGTCCGAAGTTATAAAAACGTCCTTGACCCAAAAACAAAACTTTTGTTCAGTCAGGTTGCCAAAATCAACCATATCAAAGTCTTTTCGGAATTTGAAGCGCTTTTGCTGGAAAGCTCCTTAATCAAAAAATATCAACCCAAATATAATTTAAGATTAAAAGACGATAAAAGTTTTTTATACATCGCCGTAACGCCGGAAGAATATCCTAAGGTTTTAAGCGTCAGAAAAAACGATTTGACCCAAACCAAATATCTCTTTGGCCCTTTTCCTTCTGCAAAAACCGTTAAAGAGGTTTTGTTTTTTTTAAGAAAGATTTTTCCTTACTGCAGCCAGAAAGGCAAAAACTTAAAACCGTGTTTTTGGCATCATCTAAAACTCTGCGACCCTTGCCCCGGTGAAATTAATAAATTAATTGGGGAAGAAAAGAAAAAACAAAAACAAATTTATCTTCGCAATCTAAAAAATTTGGCGGCTGTTTTATCGGGTGAATCCAAGAACTTAATCAAAAATTTAACCTCGCAAATGCAATTGGCAGCCAAACAACAAAATTTCGAACAGGCCTTAACATTGCGCGATCAAAGAGAAAAACTAAACTGGTTAACCGGTTCTTATTATCGAACCGGTCTTTATTTGGAAAAACCCAATTTTTTTGAAGAAGAACAGCAAAATGAGTTAAAAACTCTGAAAAAATTATTGAAGTTGCCCTCGTTAAAAAAAATTGAGGGTTATGATCTTTCCAATCTTTCCGGTCTTTTTGCCTCCGGCTCAATGGTCGTCTTTGCTGATGGCATCATGGCTCCTGATCAATACCGGCGCTTTAAAATAAAAAGAATCGGTCAGCCTAACGACGTCGGCATGCTCACCGAGGTTTTAACCCGGCGGCTTAAGCATCAAGAATGGACTTATCCAGATTTAATTATGGTTGACGGCGGTCAGACTCAAGTTTCCGCGGCCTTAAAAATCATTAATTTGGCCAATTTAGATATTCCGGTGATCGGCTTAGCTAAAAAAATGGAGCGGATTATCTATAAAGATGGTCTTCTTTGGCGAAAACTAAAATTGGACGAAACCGATGCCGGCCTTAACCTTTTAAAAAGAATCAGAGACGAATCGCACCGTTTTGCTTTAGCTTATCATTTTAAGCTAAGAGAGAAAACTTTGGGTTTGACATAAAATAGGATCTTTGTTAGCATTAAGGGGTTCATGAAGACATTATTAAGGTTATTTCTCTACAGTACCTTTGCTCTGTGGCTGACCCAGGTTGTTTCCGGCGGCTTAAAAATAGCCGGCGGTTTAGAAACGCAAATTATTGCCGGCGCCGCCTTAGCCTTTATTTATCTTTTCGTTAAACCCATCTTAAAACTCTTTTTTTTACCCATCAATCTTCTTTCTTTAGGACTCTTATCTTGGCTTATTAACGTGGCGATTTTATATGTGTTAACCCTGATGGTTCCCCAAATTACCATCTCGGCTTGGCAATTTTCTGGTTTATCTTATCAGGGATTTTCCCTCCCTTCTTATTATTTCAGCCAGACGACTTCTTTTGTGGCCTCCGCTCTTATCTTAAGCTTTTTTATTAATTTTTTAGTTTGGCTTTCTAAATGAATAATCAACCCAAAATTGTCTGCATCGGCGGCGGCACGGGAACTTTTGTTGTCCTAAGGGGCCTTAAATATCATCCTTATAAGCTTTCGGCCATTGTCAGCATGAGTGATTCCGGAGGCAGCAATAAAAGAATCAGAGACGAATTTGGTTTGTTGCCGACTTCTGATTTACGTCAATGTCTGGTGGCTCTTTCCGAGGAAAATGGCGGGGTAGGACTTTTAAGAAAATTGTTCATGTATCGCTTTGAAAAAGGCCAGGGTATTTCCGGAATGACTTTTGGGAATCTTTTCATGGCGGCGCTTGCTGATATTTTAGGCTCCCAGGAAGAAGCCATCAAGCAAACCGGCAAAGTTTTGCGGATTCACGGCACGGTGATTCCGGTCACCTTTACCAAGACGAATTTATACGCTGAATACGAAAATGGTCAAGTTCTTAAAGAAGAGCATCTGATTGATGAACCGCCCCATGATGGCACTTTAAAAATTACCGATATCTACCTTAAACCCAAGGCCAAAGCCAACCCCGAAGCGTTAAATGTGCTCAGGGAAGCCGACCTTATTGTTTTAGGTCCGGGCGATCTTTATACCAGTCTTTTACCTAATTTATTAATTGGCGAAATTTCGAACTCTCTTAAAAAAGCTCGGGGCAAAATTGTTTACGTCATGAATTTAATGACAAAATACGGTCAAACCTATAATTACTCGGCCATGGATCATTTAAGAGTCATTGAGCAATTGATCGGCAAATCTGTCAATTATATTATTTTGAATAACGGGCGTTTAAACGAAACGACTTTAAAGGTCTACGCGAAATATCACGAATCTCCGGTTTTAAACGACTTAAGCGAAAATGACTATTTTAAAATCATTAAAGCTGACGTTGCCAATCGAGGCACTTTTAAGAAGTCTAGGGCCGATGCCTTGGTTCGCAGTTTAATTCGTCATGACAGTAAAAAATTAGCCCAAACGCTTGTTGATATTATTTCATCAGAAAGAGGTAACTTATGAATAACATCCTGTTAATTATCCAAATTATTGTCTCTGTCCTTTTAATTGCCGCCATTTTATTACAAAATAGGGGACAAGGACTCTCGGCAAGTTTTGGCGGCAGCGGCGAATTTTACCGTTCTAAAAGAGGCCTGGAAAAAATTCTTTTTTGGTTGACGGTTATTTTGGTTGGTCTCTTCCTAATAACTTCTCTGGTTAATCTCGTGCTTTAGAATGAGAATATGAAGTTTTTTGTTCGTTATTTACGTTTGTTCTCTTGGTTTGTACGGGCTTTTGTTACTAAACACCGAAGTCTTATCTCTTTTAGTTTTATCGCCGGTTTCTTAATCTTTTTACTTTTTGTGGAACTTTATCCGATTGTCATCAAACCCTTGTTTCACCAAAAAACCAAAGTTATTGCCGTTATCGGTAATTATACCCCAACAACCCTTCCCTCTTATCTTCAAAATCTTATCAGTTTTGGTCTAACTTCCATTGATCAATCAGGCGAAGCAACTTCGTCAATTGCCTTAAATTGGGAAATAAAAGACGACGGCAAAACTTATCTTTTTAAAATTAAAAACGATTTATTTTGGCACGATAAAACAAAGTTTAAAGCTTCTGACATTAATTATAATCTTAAAGATGTCACCTTTGAGTTTATCACTCAAGATCTTCTGAAGATTAGCTTAAAGGAGCCTTTTTCTCCTTTACCAACCATTCTTTCCCGTCCGATTTTTAAACGCGGCTTAGTCGGTTTGGGCCCTTATAAGGTCACGAAAATAAAACTTAAAGGCGATACTTTGCAAAATATGTCCTTAACCCCCTTAACCGCGGATTTTCCTCCGCTTGAGTTTAAGTTTTATTCTACGGAAGCGGCGGCGATAACGGCTTTTAAACTTGGCGAAGTTAATATCCTCGATCGAGTCAGCGACGTCAATGGTTTTAAAAATTGGCCGAATTTAAAGATAAGCTCACAAATTTATGAGAATTACAATATTATTCTTTTTTTCAATACCCGGCTGCCGTTACTCCAAAAAAGAGCCGTTCGCCAAGGTTTGGCTTACGCCGTTCCCTCTTTTTCGCAAGAAACCTCCAACAGTCCTCTTAATCCTCATTCCTGGGCGTATAATCCGAATGTCAAAAATTATTCGCAAAATCAGGAACTGTCTAAAAGTTTATTGATAAAAGAGGGGATCGCCACGGCCTCGGCTAACCTGACCATCTCAACTTTTACTTCCTTTTTGCCTTACGCTCAAAAAATTGCCCAGTCCTGGGATTCCCTGGGCCTAAAAACCAATATCAGGGTCGAAAATTCCGTTCCGGGAAGCTTTGACGTTTTACTCATGAGTCAGGAGATTCCGCCTGACCCCGACCAGTATCACCTCTGGCATTCAACCCAAACCACGAATATCACCGGTTTTGGCAGTCCCAAGATTGATAAACTTTTAGAAGACGGGAGAAAAACGACCGATAAGGAAAAAAGAACGCTAATTTATAAGGATTTTCAGCGTTACTTGCTTGAAGAAGCTCCCGCGGTTTTCCTCTTCCATCCCAAGCTCTACACCATTGAAAGAAGTTAGAAAAGAGCGGTTTGTGAGCAAAACGTCTTTCTGATATAATTCTTTTTGCCTTTGGGCAAGTGGCGAAACTGGCAGACGCGCAGGCTTCAGGAGCCTGTTCCCTTTAACAAGGAATGGAGGTTCGAGTCCTCTCTTGCCCACTTAAGCCGAGGTGGTGAAATCGGTAGACACGCAGCCTTGAGGAGGCTGTACCCTTAAACAAGGTGTGCAGGTTCAAATCCTGTCCTCGGCACAGCATAAGTGGGAGTTCGTTTACCCCGCTGATTGCGGAGCAATTTTGCGGGGAGTCTCCCCGAGAGCACTTAAAATAGAGAATGACCGCTTAGCTCAACGGTGGAGCGCGACATTTACACCGCGCCTGCACTGGCCGGTTAGTTCAGTTGGTAGAACGCCTCGTTTACATCGAGGAAGTCGGAGGTTCGAGTCCTCCATCGGCCACAGTTTCGGCGGGCAGGTCGAAGAGGTTGGTGGTTCGAATCCACCAGCGGTCACCAGAAGCTTATATTTTCGTTTTTTTCCATCGGCGGTAAAGAATAACTCCACCCAAAACCGGCACCCAGATAACCCCATAAACCATAATCCAAATTCCCTTTTCGGCCAAACCTCTTCCGGTATTGATTAAGGATCTGACGGCTAATTTAAAGACGACGGCCGGTCTAAAAGCCTGGCTTGGAGCGTAGGGAAGAGCCATTTCGTCTGAAGATAAATAAATCGTGATTTTTGATAAACTGGCGGTTTGTTCCAAATATTTTTGCCTGCCTTTTAAAGCATCAATTTGATCCTGAAGACCAATCAGCTCCCGTTGAACCGTTAAGAGGTCCTGAACTTGTGCCGCCTTGTTCATAATTTCTTCAAATTTACTTTTGGTCGCTTCCAAAGTTTTTAAACGGGCCTCCAAATCAACATATTGGTCGGTTACGTCTGTTCCCATAACATTTTCTGAAGTAACCTTAACGGCAAGTTTTCGGTATTCGTCAATCGTCCCTTTAACTTTATCGGCGGGTATTCTTACCACAACTGTGGCAAAAGGCGCTTCTTCGGGTTGGCTAATAGTGCTTGAAACCATAAAACCGCCGTTCGTTTTGGCCAGATCGATGATTTTGTCAGCAACTTCCTTGACTTTTAAAACGACCAAAGACATTGAGGTTTCTTCAACGATAATTCTTTTAGCCTGGTTCGTCGGCGCCGATTCTTGCTGAAAAGAAAGACGCGAAGGAAGGGGAGCGGAAGAAAAAAATTCGGAATAATTGGTTACCCTAGATAAACCGAAAGGAGAAACGCCAAAATAGGGCCGTAAGATAAAATAAACCAGGGCTATAAGAAGAAGGGAAGAGAGTTTGTGATTTTTAATCCAATCCATAACTTCATGATAAAATTGAATAAAGTGTTTGTCAAGTAAACCCAAATTTGGTAGAATAAGTCGTGTACTTCCAAAACAAAGTTTGTACATGCCGAGGTAGCCAAGGCGGTCACGGCGCGTGTCTGAAAAACATGAGATGACAGTTCGATTCTGTCCCTCGGCACTAGAAATTTACTCAGGAAACGTCTTTTGCGAAAATTATTTTTCGCAAGTAAATTTCTAGTGTGAACACGTTTTAAAAGAAGATGTTTACACTGAAAAATCGTTTAGATTTTTTAGTGCGGGTGTGGTTTAATGGTAAAATAACTCCCTTCCAAGGAGTTGACGGCAGTTCGATTCTGCTCACCCGCTCAAGTCGTTGAGCGAGGCTCGCTAAAGGCGGCCCGCTCCCGAGTCAAACTCGGTTCGTAAAAGTTTTCGGGATCGTCTAGCGGTAGGACAGCAGCCTTTGGAGCTGCGAACCTAGGTTCGAATCCTAGTCCCGAAGCCGATTCGACTCGCGAAAGAATCATATTAATTATGCCGGGGTGGCGGAACTGGCAGACGCGCAGGACTTAAAATCCTGTGATGCTAACACATCGTGAGGGTTCGAGTCCCTCTCTCGGCACAAAGGATGTTAATAATTATCACTTGCTAAATAGCGTGAGGTAATATACACTTAAGACGTGAAAGACCTTAAGGAAATAAGAAGTGTTATACCGCTAATCATATGGTGGTGTGAAGGGACAAAACCCAGACGTGATAAGAGGTGGAAAAACGCAGTCCTTTGCCCAATAGAGGTTAGCAACACTGATCCAAAAATTATTAAAATATTTAGAGATTATCTTGTACAAGAATTGGGGGTTTCAGAAAAAGGTATAAAGGGTCAACTGCAAGTTCATGAAGGAGATAATAAAAGTGAACTTGAGATTTATTGGTCAAAAATAACCGATATTCCATTGAGTCAATTCAATAAAACTATCATAAGAAAAATCGGAAATAAACCTGGAAAGAGTAAAGGAACTTTCAAATTAAGATTTTACAATAAAAGAGTATATAAAAAACTAGAAAGCTCTTTAACTAAATTTTTGAAGCTCTTTAACGGAGTGTAGCGCAGTTGGCTAGCGCGCCTCGTTTGGGACGAGGAGGTCCCCGGTTCAAGTCCGGGCACTCCGACCAACTTAAAAGTGAGGGTTTGGTTCATAGCAGAACAATTCACTAGGGTTACGCGGGAGTAGTTCAGCAGTAGAACGTTTCCTTGCCAAGGAAAAGGTCGCGGGTGCGAATCCCGTCTCCCGCTCAAGCGCCTTTGGCGACTTGAGCGAGGCTCGCCTCGCCTGAAAGGCGGGCGGCCCGCTCTATATTTATGTTTATTGTTTACGTCCTTCAAAGTCTCAAAGATAACAAGACATACGTTGGATATACCGACAATTTTGAGAGACGATTCAAACAGCATAATTCAGGGAAATCAAAATCTACAAAAAATCGAGCGCCATTTAAATTACTCTTCGAAGAAGAATTTGAAAATTCAGTTGAAGCGAAAAAACGAGAGTTGTGGTGGAAAAGCGGAATTGGAAGAAAGAAACTGAAGGAGTATTTTGATAAGATCAAGAAATGACAGAAAAGATATGTTTTAAGCGAGGGCTCTTTGGAGCGCTTCCCGGATATTTTTGCCGCCAAACCAACCTTTAAGATATAAAATTGTGTGTTTGTTCCGATGCCAGTCCTGAAGATAATATTTATCAATACGTCCACCCCTTTTTAAGAAAATAGCGATTAGTTCATCGATAGAGGATTTTGTATTTATACCTTATTATAACACACCCAAAATTTAATTTCTCCGAGAGCTTGATAAGCTTCTTGTAACTTGATAAAATAGTTTTAATTGCCTCGAGCAGACGCGTTACAACGCGATTTGGTATAATCAAATCGCTAGTTTTTGCTCTCGTAGCTCAATTGGATAGAGCAGAGGGTTTCTAACCTTCAGGTTGCGTGTTCGAATCACGCCGAGAGCGCAAAAAGAAGCGCGCGGTTGGGGGGTTCGCTTGCCCCGTAGACGACTTTAAGGAGTTCTTCGGGGAGTCCCTCTGGAGGCGCACGATAAGTTGGGAAAAGACAGGTGTTTTATCCCATATGGTGGATGTAGCTCACCAGTAGAGCGCCCGCCTGTGAAGCGGGAGGAAGCGGGAGCATCACCCGTCATCCACCCATAAAGACTTAGGCCGTTACGACGACATATAGTTGACATATTTCCTCCTAATTGCTATCATTCAAACACTTTATGATAATCAGATATGAGGGAAGAGAAGTTTTTCACGAGACAACCGTTGGCGCGAAAGGCGCTTTACTTGGCGCCTTAATGGGTGGACCAAGAACGGTTAGTTTAAGGCTTGTGCCTGACCGCGACGAACCCTTAAACGATACTGTCGTTGTTAGTGCCAGTTATGGCTCTTACGAGGTAAGGGGATCAGATATAAACACGAATTCTACCTGCCTCAGAAATCACGTAAGGTGGTCTTGTTATTAAGTTGTAACCCGCCTCTCTTCAAACCTTCGAAATAACATTCTCCCTGCAATAAGCAGAGCTTTTACTTCGTAATAAATTGCAGGGTTTCAACCCTAAAGGAGAACGTTTTCTTTGCTTCAATTCATCCTCGCAATAAATTGTGAGGTATTCTTGAAGCGCCGAATAAAAAATCCTGTTTAAAGGCTATCTTTTAAGTTGGCGGTTGGGTTATAATAAATTCGTAGATCGTTTATAAGGCTTCTTCCACGAATTAAGCGATGAAATATCCCCTTGTAAAAAGAGCCACCAACAGAAACTGCAGAATTAAGAAAACAATAATTGTCAGGTAAAATTGCCATTTTGTTTTTGTCAAAAGCCCCATGGCGATAAAGGCCGGAAAAAGATGAAGAATATACCTGGGCATGCTTTGCAAGGTTCCGGTAAAAGTGGGAATCAGTAGCGAGACGATCATCCAGACCCCATAGGAAACTCTGACCTTTTTAAGAACATAAAAACCTAAGAAGAAGTAAAAAAAAGTCGAACCTAATTCTAAAATGGCAGTAAAATAAGTAATGTTTTTAGAAGCGAAGATAATTATCTTTAAGTATCTAAAAAGAACCTGAAAGGGAGAAATAAAATTTGCCTGTCCCCAATGAATCATTGATTTTTGAAAAAGAAAGAAATCGCCGAAGTTTATTTGCAAATATAACCCGTAGAGAATCATCCCTAAAGGAATCAGAAAAATAAAATAAACTTTTCTTTTGAAAAAATTTTCAAGTAAATTGCCATGTTTGTCTTTATTTTGCCAATACCATTCCACCAGTAGGGCTACAATCAGGGAAAGACCCACAAGTCTGGCTAGTCCCGCCATTAAGCCAAAAATACCCGCCAACGGCCACCGACTTTTCCTGGCACAGTAAAAACTCAGGGTGGCAAAAAGAAAATAGAGCGATTCGGTGTAAACCGCGCCATAAAAAAACGATACCGGAAAAACCAAAAGCAAGATGAGTGTTCGCCAAGCGATTTTTTGATCAAAGTCGAAAAGAATAATTTTGTAAAAAACGAAAAGAGAAAGAAAAAAAACAAAATTAGTTATCAGCAATCCGGAGGTGAGAAAAGAAAAAGACGTTAGTTTATGAAGAATTGAAACAAGAAATGGCAAGAGCGGAAAATAGGCAAAATTCGGATAATGGTAACCATCACGGGCAATATTAAGATAATTCGCTCCGTCAAAATTAGCCCAAATTCCCAAGAAATAGTTTAAGGAATTAAGATAGTTCAAAGAAAACCCATGAGTCGGATTAAAACGAAGAATAAAAACCGCCAGCAGGGAAAAAAAGAAGATAAGAATCTTCCAGCCGATAAAAAAAGAGGCTATTCGTTTAAACATTATTTAATAGTGTATAATGGCAGCAACAAATAAGTTTCTAAAATGAAAAAACTTTCTAGTCTTTCGGTTGTCTATCCGGTTTTTAATGACAGTTACTCTCTTTCTCAATTGATTAAGAAAACCGTTGGGTTTCTGCCTTTTGTCGCCAACGAGTACGAAATCATTATAGTCAATGACGGCAGTGATGACAAGACAACCAAAATCTTATTAAGCGAATTTGAGGAGAAAATTCCGTTTTTAAGCGTAATTAACCATAAGAAAAACTTGGGTTATGGAGCCGCTCTCGCAACGGGATTTGCAAAAGCGAAGTCTGATTTTATTTTTTATACCGACAGTGATGGTCAATATGATCCTCTGGAACTTAAGAAATTAGTCGCCAAATTTAATGATAAGGTCGATTTAGTTACCGGTTTTAAGCTTAATCGAGCCGACACATGGTTCAGAAGAATAATCGGATTTTTATATAATCATTTCGTTAAAATTCTCTTCAATCTTAATGTCCGTGATGTTGATTGCGACTTTAGACTTTTCCGCCGAAGTCTTCTTCAGGGGCTGAACTTTAAAATCGCCAGCGGCGCCTTTGACGTTGATTTTATGAAAAAGCTGCAACAAAAGAAGGTTCGTTTCCGAGAAGTCCCCGTGCATCATTATAAAAGACAATACGGAAAATCGCAATTTTTTAGTTTCTTAAATATTGCTAGAAGTTTGTTTGATTTAACAAAAATATGAAACCCAAAATAAAAATACCCATTGTCAACTTGCAAAAAAATTATCAAGGTCTTCAAAAAGAAATAAACCAAACCGTTCATAAAATTTTCCGGAAGGGTAATTTTATTCTCGGAGAAAATGTTTATTTTTTTGAAAAGGAATTCAGTCAATACCTGGGGGTAAAATACGCCATCGGTGTGGCTTCGGGAACGGACGCTTTAATCTTAGCCTTCAAATCACTCGGAATCCGCTCAGAAGATGAGGTTATTATCCCTGCCAACAGTTACCCGACCGCTTTTGCGGTTGCTTCGGTAGCCACGCCAAAACTTGTCGATATTGATCCGCGGACTTTTAATATGGATGTTTCAAAGATAGAAAAAGCCATCACCGTTAGGACCCGCGCCATTGTGCCCGTTCATCTTTTTGGTTTGGCCGCGGAAATGAAATCAATTCTCAAAGTGGCCAAAAAACACCATCTTTTTGTCATCGAAGACGTCGCCCAAGCCCACGGAGCCAGTTATGAGGGTAAAAAATTAGGCACTTTAGGAGATTTGGGTTGTTTCAGTTTTTATCCCACCAAAAATTTAGGTTGTTGCGGCGACGGGGGAATGGTGGTCACCAATAATAAAAAATTGGCCGCATTAATTCGGCAGTTAAGAACCTATGGAGAAAAGAAACGTTATCAAAGCCTAAGGCCGGGAGTAAATAGTCGACTTGATGAACTCCAGGCTGGGATATTGCGCGTTAAACTTAAAAGACTCGATTCTTATAATCAATTACGACAAAAAGTTGCTTCCCATTATTTCTCCTGTCTTAAAAACGAGAAGATTATTCTTCCTCCCGAAAAATCTGACGGCAGCCACGTTTACCATCTTTTTACGATACGCGCCAGGGAAAGAGACAGACTCAAAAGATATCTGAAAAAACATGGGGTCGAAACAAACATTCATTATCCATTACCTGTCCATCTTGTTAAAGCTTTTTCCTCTTTAAAATATAAAAAGGGAGATTTCCCGCAGGCCGAAAAGGCGTGCAAAGAAATACTTTCCCTTCCTTGCTATCCAGAACTCACCACCAGCCAAATAACAAATATTTGCAATCTTATTAAATCTTCATTAAAATGATTACATGAAAATCAATTTTCTTAGCGTTAACAATCAAGATGGTCTTATTGAAGGAATTAAGCTCTTTAAACTCAAAGTTAACCGCGATTCAAGAGGCATCCTCATGGAAACCTTTAAAACAAGCTGGCCAGAGGTTTTTGGTCCGGATCTTCCCTTCGGCCAAAGTTATTGTTCGGTAACCAACCCGGGTTTTGCCCGTGATGAGGATCGCTGGCATTATCACCCGACCAAACAAACGGATAGATTTGTTGTTGTCAAAGGAAGCGCCGTTTTCGCTATTTACGATTCGCGAAAGGATTCGAAAACTCGCGGACATTTAAATCTTTTTTTGATGGGGGATATAAATGGGGACAAAGGACACTATCTTTTGGTTATTCCCCGTAATGTTCTGCACGGATTTTGCGTGGTAAGCAGGGAGCCTTGTTATCTTATCTCTTATATTTCCACCCTGTACGATCCCAATGAAGAGGGGAGAATTTCCTTTACGGAATCAGGCGTGGTCTTTCCTGACGGAACACCATTCTCTTGGAAACCGGTAAGAGAACAGTTTATCTCCCAAAAGTGAGAATATCTTCATCCGCAAGTTTATGATTAAGACCGACGTTTTGGCCTGGAAATTTCACCGATTGACCCCAGACTTTGGCCTCTTTAACTTGCAATTCTTGAGAAATCTTAAAAACGGCGTCTTTAACGGTTTGCCCTTTTTTTAAGATTAACGGTTTGTCTTTATCGGCTTCACAACCTGGCGTTTTTAAATACACTCTGATTAAATTTAATTCTTGCCAGATTTTTTCTTTTAGTTCTTCAACCCCTTGGCCTAAAAGTCCGGAAAGATAAAGAAAATCGGGGTTTTTTTCATAATTATTCCGCTGATCTATTTTGTTGATAACGGTTAAAGCCGGCAGATAAACCCGGTTGCCTAAAAAGGCATCAATTAATTGGTTAACGTTTAGGTCTTCTTTCACCTGAATTTCCGCGTTGACCAAACGAAATTCCGAAGCTATGGCCAAAGCCAGACTGACGTTACTTCTTAAACCACCCTTGGCTTTCTTTTTGATCAGGACAAGCGGCGGCTTTTGATTAATTCTGACACCGGCGGCATAAAGCTCTGTTTCGATGCTTTTTAACTGTTCTTCACTTTTTTGAATGTCCAAAATTAAAAGCAAAAGATCGGCTGATCTGACCACGGAGAGAATCTCCCGGCCCCGTCCCTTGCCCTTGGCGGCGCCTCCGACCAAGCCCGGCAAATCCAAAATCTGGATTTTCGCCCCCTTATAATCCATCATCCCCGGAATCACGGTTATGGTCGTAAAGGCATAAGGCGCCACCCTGGAATTGGCCTCGGTCAGAAGGTTTAAAAGCGTTGATTTACCCACCGAAGGATAACCGACCAAAACGACGGTCGCGTCACCCTGCTTGGCCACGGCAAAAGCCGCCCCACCGCCGCCTTTTTTACTTTGTTTTTCGGCCAGTTCGTCTTCGAGTCTGGCAATCCGCGCCCGCATTTTTCCCAGATAATGATCGGTTCCCTTATGATGAGGGGTTTTTCTGATCTCTTCTTCAATTTGGGCAATTCTTTCCTGAATTTCCATAAGTTGATAAATTATTAATTCGTTTCGCTCATTATATCAAAGATAAATGAGTGAACTTTGATTAATTCGTTTCGCTCATTATATCAAAGATAAATGAGTGAACTTTGATTAATTCGTTTCGCTCATTATATCAAAAAAGCCTCTCTTGAAAAGAATCGATAATTAGCGTATAAAAGATTCATGAGGAAAAAAACGAAAAACGCGAACTTTTCTTCTCAAGATTTAATCCGCATCCCGACGGAAAGTAACGAACTTTTGGAAAAAGTTCTTCAGGAAATAAACCGAAATGTTGAGGTTAAAACGCTTTGGCGGGTCATGAACGTTAACGCTATCGAACGCCTGCACATGACCGATCACGGCTCGGTCCATTTTCAGATTGTGGCCAACAGCGGGCTTCGCTTATTGCGGCTTTTGGTTAAAAGAAAAATTGAAATGTCCGTGACCAAAAATTATAAACTTTCCCATAAATACGCCGAACTTGTGGTTTTGCTGGCCAGTCTTTTTCATGATTTGGGCATGTCGATTAATCGGGAAGGCCATGAAGACTTTAGTTTGTTTTTGACGGAAAATCTTCTTAAAGATTTTTTATCTTTTCTACCGACCGAGGAAAGAGTCATCATTAAATCAGAAGTTTTACACGCCATTATCAGCCACCGCAGTGACGGCCGGCCTATTACCGTTGAAGCGGGGATTATGAGAGTGGCCGACGCTTTGGATATGAGTCAGGGACGCTCCCGGATTCCTTTTGAGGCCGGAAATATCGACATTTACTCCATCTCCGCCTACGCCATCGATAACGTCGAAATCAAGGAGGGTAAGGAAAAACCGGTCCAGATTAATGTTTATATGAATAATTCCTCGGGTATTTTCCAGGTTGACCAGCTTTTGAAAAGCAAGTTGGAAAACTCGGGTATTTCGCAATATATTGGGATTAAAGCTTTTGTCGTCGGCGAAGCGGAGAAGAAATTAATCAACGAGTTTGATCTAACGCCCTAATTTATTTTTTAATCCTTCGTACATAACCTTAGTTAATTTTGCCAGGTCATACTTGGGTTTCCAGTTCCAGTCTTTTCTCGCTTTTCTATCATCAATCGAATTCGGCCAGGAATCGGCAATTTTCTGCCGGTCGTCAGGTTTATAATTATAAGTAAAATCAGGCGCCAATTTAACAATTTCCCCAATTAATTCTCTTGGGGTAAAACTGATGGCGGCAAAATTATAACTGGTTCTTATAGTTATTTTCTTTGCCGGCGCTTCCATAAGTTTGATGGTTCCGTCAATCGCGTCGTCAATATACATCATGGGCAAACGCGTGTTCTCTTTTAAAAAGACAGTGTAGTGTTTTTGCCGTATGGCTCCATAGAAAATATGAACGGCATATTCGGTTGTGCCGTCACCCGGAGGGGCTTTATAACCGATAAGCCCCGGGTAGCGAAGGCTGCGGACATCCAGCCCGTATTTTAAAAAATAATATTGGCATAAGAGTTCACCGGCAACTTTATTGACTCCGTACATTGTCGTCGGTTCAAGAATCGTCGATTGAGGAGTATTGATTTTCGGCGTCGTCGAACCAAAAGCAGCGATAGAGCTTGGCCAGAAAACCTTTGCTTTATATTTGACTGCCAAATCAAGAATATTTTTAAGACCACCCAAATTGACATCCCAGGCAAGTTGAGGATTTTTTTCACTGCCAACCGATAACAAACCGGCAAGGTGGTAAATCTCGTTTATCTTGTGTTTTTTAATGATTTTATCTAAGGAAAGGAGATCGGTGACATCGCCATTTTCAACAATTGTCTGAGAATCTCTTGTGGCTTTATGAGCAAGGGTAACGATATTTTTTGCAGAATACTTTTTAGTTAAAGCTTCGACCAGGTCCGTACCAACTAATCCAAACGCGCCGGTAACCAGTATCTTTTTCATCGGTTCATTTTAACGCATATTAATTCGGATTACTTACGATATTTTGTGAGCGACCAGGGGCTCGAACCCTGAACCTATTCCTTAAGAGGGAATTGCTCTACCAATTGAGCTAGTCGCCCTAAAAATTTGCTTGCAAAAAATCCTTTTTGCAAAAGTCGTTTCGCGAGTAAATTTTCAGGGTAAACCCTTCTTTTTATTTAAAATTAGTTTAATTTTATAATCCCTAGCCCATTTTTTAATAGCGCTTTCTCTTTTTCGTGCCTCTGATTGATTATTATATTCTTCAAAATATTTGAGTGTTACTGGTCTCTTTGGTCTAAGTGATTTTGCGCCTTTAATATTATCATTATTATGTTCTATTATCCTTCTTTTGATATCGGTCGTTATTCCTGTGTAAAGGGACCCATCACTACATTCTACAATATAAACATACCACTTCATCGTGTTCGCACTGTAAAATCGTCAAAATTTTACAGTGCGCCCCTGGCAGGAATCGAACCCGCATTACTGGTTCCGAAGACCAGAGCTTTATCCGTTAAGCTACAGGGGCTTAACTTATTTTGTAAAAAATGAGCAAAATTATTGATATTTCTTTGATTAATTCGTTTCGCTCATTATATCAAATTTGTTCTTTTTTTGCTTCGCCGATGGTCGAAACTTCGCCGTGGCCGGGGTAGAGAATGGTTGCTTTGGGTAATTTAAATATTTTGTTTAAAGATTGATCCAGATCTTTTTTGGAGCTATAAGAAAAATCCGTGCGGCCCAAACCGTTGGCAAATAACGTATCACCGGAAAAAATAACCCCTTGACCCAAAAGACTGATCCCGCCTGGCGTATGGCCGGGCGTTTCCATAACTTTTAAAACCTCTTGCCCGAACTTAATTTTTTCTTTCTCTTTTAAAAAACGGTCAGCCGAAGGAGCCGGATCAACGCTAATGCCTAAAAAATATTGGGCGCTTTTTTGCGCCTGTTTTAATAAAAAGAGATCTTTTGCATGAATCAAAAAGGGGATTTGGTAGGCTAATTTAAGCTCCAAAGCCGCCAGGACATGATCAAAATGAGCGTGAGTTGCCAAAAGGGCCGTGGGTTTGAGCTTAAGGTCGGCAATTTTAGCCTCGATATAAGCGGCCGCCTCGCCCGGATCAATAATCAAGGTTTCTTTGGTTTTTTCGTCCCAGACAAGATAACAATTCGTTGCCAACTGTCCAACGCTCAGTCTTTGCACCTTCATGATTTGATTTTAGCATATTGACAATCTTTAGGGAATCTTGACTTGACACTTTTAAAAAGTTATGTAAGTATAGGGACACATGAAAAAAGTGCTACTCGTAGTTCTTTGGTTTCCGCTCACCATGGCAACTTTAAGCGGCGCCCTCTTGACTCTTTATTTCTTCGATAATGTCAGGGCCGGAGATTTGCTTTTTGCTAAACAAGCTAAGGAGTTGGCTTTGAAAAATCAATACGAGTTTTATGCCGCCCTCCCTCAAGTCTTGGGCTCATTGACAACCGTCGTTGAGGCGGCTGACGCCCGGCCGGAATTGATTCGACAATATCTTACTAAATACAATTCGCCGCTCTTACCCTACGCTGATTTAATCGTCAAGTTATCTGATCAGTATAATTTGGATTTCCGTCTGATCGTTTCCATCGCTCAATGCGAATCAAATGTTTGTAAAAGAATACCGGAAGGATCCTATAATTGTTGGGGGTTTGAAAATGGCGCAACCCATTTTCAATCCTTCGAACAGGCTTTGGAACAAGTCGCCAAAACTTTAAAAGAAGGTTACATCGATCAGGGATTAACTACTCCGGACTTAATAATGCCCAAATATGCTCCACCGTCAGTGGCCAAAGGCGGCCCCTGGGCCAAATGCGTTAACCAATTTATGGAAGAACTTAAATAAAGATTTCCTCCCCGAAACTTGACAAGCCTATAATATTATGATATAATCCCCGCCAGATCCTGAGGTACGGAGGTATTTCACTTCCTACTTTAGGATTTTTTTATGGGCTTGTTAATGAGCCGGTAGGCAAGTTTTTACAAGCCCAAATCCTGCCAAAGCGCCCCTCGGAGGCAAGGACATAAGACTTTGCGACGAGGCAAGCGGAGGCGGATAGGAAGAGAGGTCAAGCTTATGAAAAAACAGATCTGGTTGGCAGTTTTCGTTTTAACTGCCCTAATGATTCTTATCTCTCCCTCCTTTGTTATGGCTTCGGAGGGTAAAGAAGCCGCCAGCTCGGCTGATATCTTTGTGGGTCAAGCGCCAAATCCTAATGTTGATAGATTGCGCCGGTTTTTGGCCTATTACGATTCGCCTTTGGCAAACTATGCGCCGGTTTTTGTTGAAAAGGCTTCTCGGTATAACTTAGACTGGAAATTGATTCCGGCCATTACGGGTGTGGAATCGACCTTCGGCAAGGCCATTCCTTTTAACTCCTATAACGCCTATGGCTGGGCTAACGGGGAATACTCTTTTAAGTCCTGGGAAGAATCAATTGAGGTTGTTTCAAAAACCTTAAGAGAAAACTATGCCAATAGGGGTGCTGATACCGTTGAAAAAATAGCGCCGATTTATGCTCCTCCTTCCCAAACCTGGGCCGGCAAGGTTTTGTATTTTATGGACAAAATTGAAAATTTTGCTCCTAACAAAACGATTGCTTTGGAACTTTCACTATAATATAATGGCGTAAACCATGCCGCGATGGCGGAATTGGCATACGCATACGGCTTAGGACCGTATCCCGCAAGGGTTGGGGGTTCAAGTCCCTCTCGCGGCACTTGCTCTTTATGACAAATTTAACACCAGCAGCGCAGGAATTGATTGCCGCTGTTTCGAAAAATTATCAAGAAAAACAATCTTGGGAAAGAGAAGCCAAGATTCATAGTCAGGAAACAATTTCTTTTTTTGCTTTTCTTTATGAGAAGCTAAGAAATTTTGTGGACTATCAGGAAGAACATCTTTTGCGCCGTCGTGCCATTACCAGAGCCTTAAGCCGGCGCCTCATCTTTCCTCAGCCAAGCGAAGAAACGGCCAGAGCTTTAATTTTAGAGCTTATCAGGGCCCGCTATTTTCCCAATAATAAAATTCCTGAAAATAAAATCTTGGCAGTTTCTCAAATCATTGATAAGTTTTCCGGTCTTATTAAGGTCCTTCCTGAAATAAAAGAACTCTTAATCGGTTTTGCGGCGAGAGAAATTGAGGAAATTTTAACGCTCGATCATGAAACCGCCCTGCTTTTATTTGCCCAGAAGGTCTTTAAAGAAAGACTTTTGGTTAAAGACGACGCGATTCTTTTTATTGCCCTGGAGGAGGCTCTATCCCGCGCTGATGAAACGACAATCCGCTACCATTTAATCAAGTTCTCTTTGCCCAACTGGGATAACGCCGAACGCCTTGAAAAAATTAATCAGGAAATCACTCATAGACTCGCTTCCCCGGATAAAGAACCTCTGGCAAGACGCGTCAGAAAAGAAATCGCTCCCTATGTTATTTTGCGTGACTTAATCAATCAAAATGAGGCTGATTTAACCAGTATTTTTGCCAATCCTGATCTTTTGGATAAAGTTGTCACTCAAGTGGCCTCAAACCGCTACCGTCAAGCCGCCACTAATTTACGGACGGCCGCCATTCAGAGTTTTATTTATATCTTTTTAACGAAAATGGTTTTTGCTTTTATTATCGAGGTTCCTTATGATCTTTATATTTTACGCCGGTTTAATTTATTGCCTTTGGTTGTCAATTTGCTTTTCCCGCCGGCTTTTATGGTGATGACGACCCAAACCGTGACGATCCCTGGTTTTGGCAATACCCAAAAAATCATGAGAGAACTTAAATCGGCGATTTATTTTCAACCGGGATTAACCATACCCAGGATTAATCTTGATCTTTTAAGCCGGGTCAGACCCTTTTTAGATCTGACTTTCAGGCTTTTTTATCTCTTAACGTTTGTCCTGGTTTTCGGTTCCGTCGTTTATATCTTAAAGAAACTTGAATTTAGTTTAGCCTCGATGGCCGTTTTCTTCTTTTTTGTTTCCACCGTTGCCTTTTTTGCTTTTAGAATTCGCCGCAACTTCGGTGATTTAACGATTGCCGAAGAAAAAGAAGGACTTTTGAGCGGACTTTTCAATTTTATCTCTTATCCTTTTATACGACTGGGTCTGGTCTTTTCCAAAGCTCTCTCCCGGTTTAACATTTTTATCTTAATTTTGGATCTTTTAATTGAAACACCTTTAAAAATGGTTTTTGAATTAATTGAGGAATGGTTTGCTTTTATTAGAAGAAAACAAGAGGAGATTCTTTAAAGAAATGAAAAAATTTATTCTTTTTATTTTTATTATTTTTGTCGCTTCAATTATCTTTATTGCCAGATTAACTCGACAGGGAACTTCTGCTCTTAAAACGGAAAAAGTGCAAAGGGGAACAATTACGAAAAGCGTGTCTGCTTCCGGAGAAATAACCTCGGAAGAAATTGCCGAATTGAAATTTCAAACCTCAGGGCAACTTGCCTGGGTTGGGGTTAAAGAAGGTGAACAAGTCCAGGCTTAGCAAGCCCTTGCCCAACTTGACACCAGAGAACTTCAGAAAACTTTAGAAAAATACTTAAGGGATTATGCCAAACAAAGAAACGATTTCGAGGAGATGAATCGGGAAACCTATCGCGGACAAACACCCTCAACCGCTCTCACTAATACCGTGAGGCGAATTTTAGAAAAAAACCAGTGGGACATGGATAAAGCGGTTTTGGATGTTGAATTAAAGGATATCGCCTTAAAATATGCCACTTTGGTAACGCCCATCTCGGGCATCGTCACGCAAGTGGAAACACCTCTCGCGGGAATAAATATTACCCCGTCAACGGCCGTTTTTAAAGTCTCTAATCCCGAAAAAATGATTTTTAAGGCTAATCTCGACGAGACCGATATTGCCGGCGTTGTCCCCGGTCTTAAAGCCCAAGTGACACTCGATGCCTATCCTGAAGAAAAATTTGCCGGAGAAATAACTAAAATTGCTTTCCAGGCAATCACAACTTCGGGCGGCGGAACGGCTTTTCCCACCGAAATAACTTTGCCGCAAAATGAGAATTTTAAATTTAAATTAGGGATGAACGGTGATGCCGAAATTATCTTGCAAACAAAAGATGATGTCCTTAAGGTCTCTTCGGAAGTTTTAATGAAAAGTGACGATAAAAATTACGTTTGGTTAGTTGTCGGTAAAAAAGCCAAAAAACAGGAAGTTCAAACCGGCATCGAGGGAGAAGAAGCCGTCGAAATTACCAGTGGCTTAAAAGAGAATGATATTGTTATTAAGTCGGGAACCTCCAAAATCAAAGAAGGTCAAAAAATTGACAGCCAATGACAGATGACAAACTTCTCCTGCGGATTCAAAATGTAAGCAAGATCTTTCGATTAGACGGTCTTGAGGTTAAAGATCTTAATAATGTTTCCTTAGAAATAAAAAAAGGTGAATTTGTTTCGATTATGGGGCCCTCCGGTTGCGGTAAGTCAACTTTAATGTATTTACTGGGCTGTCTTGATAAACCAACCTCCGGAAAAATAATTCTTGAGGACAAAGACTTTTCTTCACTCTCGGAAATCGAACTGGCTAAAATCAGAAATCAAAAAATCGGTTTTGTTTTTCAAATGTTTAATCTTTTACCCAGAACTTCAGCCTTAACTAATGTTGAGTTGCCTCTTGTTTATTCTAATTTAAATTCCGAAACCAGGCATCAAAAAGCTAAAGAAGCGTTAGAAAGAGTTGGTCTGGGAAATAGAATCTCGCATTTCCCAAATCAGCTCTCCGGAGGACAGCAGCAAAGAATTGCGATTGCCAGGGCCTTAATTAATCATCCCTCTTTAATTTTAGCTGATGAACCGACAGGGAATATCGATTCTAAAGCCGGTAAGGAAATTATGGATTTATTGAAAAATCTTAACAAACAAGGCAATACCATTATTTTGGTTACTCATGATATCGAAATCGCTAATTATGCCCAAAGAATAATCTCAATGCGCGATGGACGAATTGTTTGAAATTATTAAAATAGCTTTTACCGCTTTAAGAGCCAATAAAATGCGCTCTCTTTTAACGATGCTGGGCGTTATTATTGGGGTTTCTTCAGTCATCCTTCTGGTTTCTATCGGCAGCGGCTTACAGGGCTATATTACGAAACAACTTGAGGATTTGGGGGCAAAAAACATTATGCTGATGCCGGGAAATATCGGCTTAGGACAAGGCGGCAGCGGCGGAGGGGTTCCCGGAGCCGGCATGATGGCTTCAAAATTTGACATGGAACAGGTAAAGGCTTTGGAAAAAGCCGATCTGGTCAGTCTCGTTATGCCCTACACGGAAAACAACAGCACTTTGCGTTTTGGCAAAAATTCCCATATTACGCAAATCGCCGGCGTCAGCGTCGATTATCCGGAAATTAGAAACCAGAAAATTGCCGCCGGGCGCTTTTTTAATCACAATGAACAAAATTCGGCTAAAAAAGTCGTGGTTTTGGGAAAAACCGTGGCGGAAAAATTATTTGCGGAAGAAAACCCCGTCAATAAAAAAATTACGATTGGGGATGGCCGTTATACTGTCTTGGGGATCTTGGAAGAAAAGGGAGGAATGAGCGGTGTTGATATGGACGATCAGGCGTTTATTCCCGCCACGACCGCCCTTCGCGAATTCGACATGGAGCATTTTATCGCCATCTGGGTTCAGGCAAAATCACAAGAAAATATGGAAGAAACGAAAACCCAAGTTAAAAAAATTATGCTGAAGTTTCTTAAAGATGATGAGTTTTCCGTTTTAGACACGAAAAGTCTTTTAAATACGATTGCCACGATTCTTAGTGCCTTAACTTTAGCTTTAGGTGGAATTGCCGCTATTTCTCTTTTAGTCGGCGGCATTGGCATCGCCAACATCATGCTTGTTTCCGTAACCGAAAGAACCAGAGAAGTTGGTTTAAGAAAAGCCGTCGGCGCCACGCCACGATTAATTTTATTACAATTCTTAATTGAGGCCATGATTCTTTCCATAACGGGCGGTCTTATCGGCATTATTATTGGGGGAGGGGGCAGCTTTCTTTTAAGTAAATTTATCCCCAGCGCCGTCACTTTTTGGTCTATTTTAATCGCTTTTGTCGTTTCCGCCTTAGTCGGTATTGTTTTTGGCTTAGCGCCGGCCATGCGAGCGTCTCGGCTGACACCAGTTGACGCTTTAAGATACGAGTGATAGACTAAAAATTAATGAGAAAAGTTCTGCCCGTTTTCGTCTTGGTTTTCCTTCTCTTTTTCCCTTTTGTGACTTCTTCGGTTTTTGCTGATTTTGATAAAACCTACCAGACTTATATTTCTCAATATGACGAGTACCGGATAAGTTTGACTAATTTTTTAACGAGCAAAAATCGTTATCTCACGTACAAAACCTTGACGGCTCAAACCGAAGCTCTAACGGCCACCAAGGTTTTTCTTGAGGACCGCGACCAAACCCTAATTAATTTCATGACCATGATTTTGGAGAAAAATCCTTCGGAAAGTTTTAAAAAATTAATAAGTGATGAAATTGTCTTTTTTTCAGATCATAAAAAATTAGTTACCGCCGTCGCTTCTTTGGAAGACAGCGTTCAGGTTTCCGAAACTTTTACTAACCGTTTTCCCACCACTGAAGTTTTATTAAGGCAAACAATCGCCAATGTCTTGCTTTCTAAAGTAAAAAGTTTCGACGAACAAATCGTCGATCTTATGGCGCGCTTTGAAGAAAAAATTAATTTTCTTAAAAGTCAGGGAAAAGACGTTTCCACCCTGGAACGCTGGCTTTTAGAAACAAAAAACAAACAATTATTAGCTCACGAAAAACTAACCACAGCTCAATTGATGGCTGATCAATTTCAAACAAATAATAACCCCGCGAAGATCTCTGAAGATTTCAGAAAGGTTCAGGTTTTGATTTTTGAAGCCAATCAATATCTTAAGGAATCAACGGCTTATCTTCGGGAAATAAAGGAAGAACTCAAATATGGAAATTATTGAAAATAACATTCCTGGTCCGGAGGTAAATAATTCAGAAAAAATAAGATTAGATTTACATCCCGATCGGAAAAAAATCTTTATATTTTTAGGCTTAATTATCCTTATCGGCCTAATCGCCATCGGCAGCATCGCTCTTTTTTTTGTGAAAAAACCCGCGACGGAAATTTCTTCTTCGCCTAATCCTTCCGTTGAGGCAACACCAAGTGCTAAAAGAAATCTCTCGGCGATTGCGACCGACGCGGCTTTTTTAAAACTTGAGGAAGATCTTAATAATTTGGAAAAAAATATTGGCACCGTTGATCTGACGGAACCAAAACTGACGCTGCCGATTTTGGAAATGAAAATTAGTTTCGAAAAATAACATTCACCCTTAAGGCTAAATGTTTTCTTTGTTTCAACTCATCCCCGCCAGAGGCGGGGTATTCTTGAAACGCCAAATAAAAAGAGAAGTGTTATACTTGTCTCCATGTTAACGCCGTTAGCAGACAGGCTACGACCTAAAACTTTAGCTGACTTTGTCGGACAAGAACATTTAATTGGTCCACATGGCCTTCTTCGAAAAATGATTGATAGCGACCAGTTGGTTTCGATGATTTTTTGGGGACCTCCGGGTTCTGGTAAAACTACTTTAGCGCAAATTATCGCTAATGCGACAAAAAATCATTTTGTTATGTTCTCGGCCGTCACTAATAATTTGGCGGATCTAAGAAAGATTGTCGAAGAAACGAAAGAGAGATTAGACCAAAACCTACAAAAAACGGTTCTTTTTGTTGATGAAATTCATCGTTTTTCCAAGGCCCAACAGGATGCTTTTTTGCCGATTGTCGAAAAAGGAACGATTATTTTAATCGGCGCAACCACGGAGAATCCTTCTTTTGAAGTGATCGGCCCGCTTTTATCAAGATGTAAGGTTTTGTTATTAAATCAGTTAAACAACCAAGATTTGAGTATTATTTGTGAACGAGGACTAAAAGAACTCAAAATTAGCCTCAAAGACGATGCTAAAAACTTTTTGATCGAATTTGCCAATGGCGACGCCAGGGTTGTTCTTAATACCCTGGAAATTGCTAAAATCATTTCCCGTCAAAAAAAGATTAATTTATTAACCGTTCAGGAAGCATTACAGTCAAAACTTCTTTATGATCGTTTGGGAGAGGAACATTACAACACGATCAGTGCTTTTATTAAAAGCATGAGAGCCGGTAATGTTGATGCCAGCCTTTATTATCTGGCCAGAATGGTCGAGGCCGGTGAGGACCCGCTGTTTATTGCCCGAAGAATGGTAGTTTTTGCCTCCGAAGATGTGGCTTCTCCTACGGCCTTAGTTGTCGCCAATGCCGTCTTTGCGGCCTGTCAGCAAATTGGCTATCCGGAATGTCAGGAGAATCTGGCGGCCGGAACCGTTTATCTTGCCAAAGCTTCCAAAGACCGTTCCTCTTATAACGCTTACATGCAAGCTTTAAGTGATGTCAAAAGATACGGTAATCTTCCCATTCCTCTTAATCTTAGAAATGCCCCAACCAAGCTCATGAAGGAAATTGGGTATGGTAAGGGTTATGAACAATACACCAAAGAAGATTTATTTCCCGAGAAATTAAGGGGTAGGAAATACTTTTAAAAAATGTTATAATTCCCCCCATGACTATTGCCGTCAATAAGTTAGCCAACGGGACTATTGAATTAACGATCACCATTCCCTGGTCGGAGATTAAATCTGCCTATGATTTGGTCGTTGATGATCTGATTAAAGAGACTGAATTACCGGGCTTTCGAAAAGGAAAAGCCCCGCGAAACCTCGTGGAAGAAAAAATGGACAAGAGCAAAGTTTATGAGGAAGTTTTGAAAAAAATCGTGCCGCAATATTACGCGACGGCCATTAAACAAGAAAATCTTGCCCCCATTGTTTCCCCGCAAATAGAAATAATCGCCGCCAAAGAAAAAACCGACTGGCAATTTCGGGCCAAAACCTGTGAAAAACCAGAAGTTAAGTTGGGAAATTATCAGGAAGCGATCGCTTCTCTTAAAAAAGAAAAACAAACGAAAATCTGGGTCTCGGGCAAAGAAGAAAAACCGGAGAAACCCGCCGCTTTGACTCTCGATGAAATCGTTAAGGCCCTGCTTTCGGTTTGTCAGGTTCAAGTACCCGACCTTTTGATCGAAGACGAAGTCAATCGCATGCTTTCAAGACTGGTTGATCAAACGCAAAAACTTGGCCTAACCATTGAACAATACTTGGTTTCGCAAAATAAAACCTCGGAGAGTCTTCGCGAAGAATATAAATTTCAAGCGCAACAGACTTTAGCTCTAGAGTTTATTTTGGAAGCGATTGCCGATCAGGAAAAAGTTGAAGTCAACGATGCGGAAATTGAAAAAATTATTCAGGAAGTTAAAGACCCGAGAGAACAGGCCGCCTTAAAATCACAAAAATATTATTTAGCCACAATTTTGCGTCGACAAAAAACGCTGGAGAAATTAAGCGGCTCCCTTGACACTGCCTCTAAACCCATAGTATAATACGGCCGTTTATGGCTACGCCAAAGAAAAAACAGACCATCGGCAATAAAGATTCTGCTCTTGAGCAATTGCGTGATTTGGGTACGGATGTCGTCAAAAGTGCGCAAAGTGACCTCGTGGCCGGCGTGGCCGGTGGTATTCTCAACGATTTGTTTGCCCCAAAAAGTCAAGACTTAAAACCGAATCAGGAAGTTTTTGTCTCTTCAGAAACAACTTTGCGACCAAGACAACCGGAGGGACAAAGACCGGAGTTTGTTTTATTTACCGCCCAAGAAGCTAATTTGGCCCATGAAGTTGAGGCCGTCAGAACCGAACTGAAAAGAACCGTTGAGGAATTAAAGGCATTAAATACGGCCGTCATTGAAGTTGAGAAGGCTGTAGCTTTAACTCCTGTTAAAGCCGGCAAATATCATCTGTCCTTTTTCGGAAAGCTCCAAGCCATTTTAAGACTTTTCCGTCAGCAGGTTTCCGAATCCCGAGTTTGGTTGGAAGAGACCTTTGCGAAAAAAAGAAAGAAACAATATTGGTCCATGTTTAAAAAACACGGCACGACTTTCGGTTTATCTTCAGAAAGAGCTCTGGCCAGTCAAGCTGGTTAACTCTCCTTGAATAAATCTTTCTTTTCGGATAAAATTGTCTTATTAAGGGCGCATAGCTCAGTTGGCTAGAGCGTTGCATTGACATTGCAGAGGTCTCAGGTTCGAGTCCTGATGCGCCCACTCATGGATAATGATGATTTGAAAAAAATAAGACATTCCTGCGAGCACGTCTTAACTCAGGCCATGCTCAAACTTTACCCAAAGATTAAGATGGCTATGGGGCCGGCGACGGAAAACGGTTTTTATTTTGATTTTGACAGTCAAAAGATAAAAATTAACGAAGACGATTTAACGAGAATTGAAGAAGAGATGAGAAAAATCGCCAAAGCCGATCTTCCCATCAGACAGGAAAAAGTCACAGTTACCAAAGCCAGACAACTTTTTAAGGGAAATCCTTACAAACAAGAATGGCTTGATGAAATTGATAAAAGAAACGAAGAAGTCAGTCTTTACTGGACAGGTCAAGAATTTGTTGATCTTTGTTCGGGTCCTCATGTGTCTTCAACCGGAAAGATCGGTTATTTTAAACTCCTCTCCGTAGCCGGAGCTTATTGGCGCGGCGACGAAAAAAACAAAATGCTGACCCGTATTTATGGCACCAGTTTCGCAACTAAGGAGGAACTCGATTGTTATCTTTGGCAAATTGAAGAGGCGAAAAAAAGAGATCATCGCAAATTGGGCAAAGAATTGGGTTTGTTTATTCTCACCGACGAAGTTGGTCCGGGACTGATTATTTGGACGCCTAAAGGAGCCACTTTAAGAAGGGAAGTTGAAAATTTCATTATTGAAGAACAAACCAAAAGAGGTTATCAGCATGTCTATACACCGCATATCGGTAAAAAATCCTTATGGGTTACCTCGGGCCATTGGGATTTGTATCGAGACAAGATGTATGCCCCTATGAAAATTGACAACGAAGATTATTTAGTGAAACCCATGAATTGTCCGATGCACATGATGGTTTATAAAAGCCAACTGCGAAGTTATAAAGACCTACCCGTGCGCCTTGCCGAAAATGCCACGGTTTATCGTTACGAACAAACCGGAGAACTTTCCGGCATGGTCAGAGTTCGCTATATCACTCAGGACGATGCCCATCTTTTTTGCCGGGAAGATCAGGTTATTCAAGAGTTCGTCGGTGTCGTTGATTACATTATGTTTCTTTTGAAAACATTTCAAATTAATGACTTTTACTTAAGACTCTCTTTAAGAGATCCCAAAAATAAAGACAAATATCTGGGAAATGACGAGATTTGGCAAGAAGCCGAAACGAAAATCGAAGAGGCGGTTAAAAAAACAGGTTTAACCCCCAAAAAAGCCGAAGGAGAAGCGGCTTTTTACGGACCAAAACTGGATGTCATGGTTAAAGATTCCTTGGGCCGGGAGTGGCAGTGCGGCACGGTTCAGGTTGATTTTATGCTGCCCGAAAGGTTTAATCTTGAGTATGTTGATAGGGATGGTCAGAAGAAAAGACCGGTTTTAATTCATCGGGCCCCCCTGGGAGCCCTAGAGAGATGGGTTGGCCTTTTGATTGAACACTACGCCGGTAATTTCCCCCTTTGGCTTTCTCCAGTGCAGGTTACCATTATTCCCATTGCCGAAAGACATGCAGATTACGCCTCTGAGGTTAAAAAACTTCTTGCCGAACAAAAAATTCGCGTGGAAATTGACGACCGCAACGAAACAATGCAGGCTAAAGTGAGGGAAGCGACTTTACAAAAAGTTCCGTATATGGTAATAATAGGGGATAAGGAAGCGAAAAACAAAACGATTGCGGTCCGAACCAGAAAGGGCCAGGACCAAGGAGAGACAGAATTAAATAAATTTATCTTAAAAATCGCGGAGGAAATAAAATCCAAAAGTATTACCGACTAAATCAATATATCTTATCACCGAAGTTACGCGTTTTGGACGAAAAGGGTAAGCAAATCGGTGTTTTGACTAAAGACGAAGCCCTACAAAAGGCCAGAGACTTAGAACTTGATTTGGTGGAGTTTGCTCCTAACGCCCAACCGCCGGTGGCTAAAATTATTGATTTTAAAAAATTTCGGTACCTGGAAAATAAAAGGGATCAAGAAATAAAGAAAAAAACCCATGAGGTTGAAGTTAAAGAAATCAGATTAAGACCGTTTATAGGCAACCACGATTTTGAAGTCAGGGTTAAACAAGCCGAAGGGTTTATTAAGGAAGGAAATCGTCTCAAAGTTGTCGTTAAATTTCAGGGAAGAGAATTCACCAAAAAAGAATTCGGGTTTAATATTATTAAAAAATTTACGGAGGCATTGGCCAAAGTGGCCGAACCTCAAGGGTTAGTTCATTTTGAGGGACGGGCTTTAATCTCGCACTTTGCACCGGTGAAACAAGCATATGCCAAAAATGAAGACGAAAAAAGTCGTCAGTAAAAGATTTAAAATTACCAAAAACGGGAAAATCATTCGCGGCCGACAAATGGGTCGGCATTTAAGAATTAACAAAAATAAAACCCATCAGCGCCGTTTAAAAGAACCGGGGAAAGTTGCCGGCAAATTAGCTAAATCCGTCAGAAGATTTTTACCGTATGGGCAATAAATCAAATATTAATTATCGGCAAACTAATTCCAGCCGATCGGCTAATAAATCGGCAGTAAGTTTTGGCCATTTCCAAAGAATGGCGCCTTTTACCAAGGTCAAGGATTTTTTTACCAAATTTAATCTTAAGAATAAAGGAGGCTTCTAAACCTATGGCACGAGTAAAAAGAGGCACGATCAGCCGCCAACGTCATAAAAAGATTTTTGAGCTTAATAAGGGTTACCGGATGACCCGCCGAAGACTGATTAAGGTCGCTTCGGAATCGGCTCTCCATGCGGGAGAGTATGCTTTTGCCGGCCGAAAAAATAAAAAAAGAGACCTTCGCCGTTTGTTTATAACCAGAATTAACGGCGCTTGCGAAAATCTTGGCCTTTCTTACAGTCAATTCATCGCCGGTTTAAAAAAGGCAAAGATTACTCTTGACCGAAAAATTTTAGCCGAATTAGTAAGTTCTGATTTTGAGACTTTTAAAAAGGTGGTCGAAAAGGCCAGGGCTTAAAAATTTTGGCCCTCCTTCGACCACTTAACCTACGTTAGACGAACGTAGGTTTTTTGTTGTAAAATAGTAAAGTATGGAAGAAAAATTAATGGCTCTTAAAAACGAGGCAATCGCCATCATCTGGCAAACCAAAGATTTGGCTGACTTGGAAAATTTACGAATAAAATACTTTGGAAAAAACGGTGAGTTAACCAACACCCTTAGAGAGTTGCCTAAACTTGAAATTACCGAACGCCGGCGCTTGGGGGTTTTGGCCAATGACGTTAAAACCGCAATCGAACACGCCATAACTGAAACTAAGGAAAAAATTTTAGGAGAAGAAAAGAAAGAGGAATGGTTTGACGTCACTAAACCCGGCTTCAAATTTCCCTTGGGCCATCTTCATCTTATTTCCCAAACGATTGCGGAAATTGACCTCATTTTTGCAAAAATCGGCTTTACCAGAGTGGCTTATCCTGAGGTCGAATGGGACTGGTACGCTTTTGAGGGTTTAAATATGAGCCAAAACCATCCGGCCAGGGACGAATGGGAAACTTTTTTTATTGAAAATTTGTTTCATCAAAAATACGGCGTCGGTCTTTTAACGCCTCACACGTCTTCGGGGCAACTTCGGGAAATGGAGAGAAAGAAAAAACCACCGATAAGGATGCTCAATATCGCCAAATGTTACCGACGACAATCGGATGTTTCTCATGCCCCCATGTTTTATCAGTTTGAGGGTTTAGTTGTTGATCAAAACATTAATATCACCCATCTTAAGGGAACCTTGGATTATTTTGTCAAAGAATTTTTTGGAAAGACTAGGAAAACGAGGATTCGTCCCTTTCATTTTCAATTTACCGAACCTTCTTTTGAAGTTGACGTCACCTGTATGGTTTGTCAGGGAAAGGGTTGCCGAGCCTGTAAAGAGGGTTGGATGGAAATAGGGGGCGCGGGAATGGTTCATCCGACGGTTTTGCGAAACGGCGGTTTTAATCCCAAACTTTATAGCGGTTTTGCTTTCGGTTGGGGAGTCGAAAGGGTTCTGATGATGAAATACGGCATTCCCGATATCAGACTTTTATTTAACGGCGACTTACGATTTTTAAACCAATTTTAAGATATGAATATTTTGATCAGTGACTCATGGTTAAGGGATTTTCTTAAAACTAAAGCTACGGCTTACGAAATCGGGCAGTCTCTGTCTTTATGCAGTCAATCGGTCGAAAGAATTAAAAAAGTTGGTCATGATTTTCTTTATGATATTGAAATCACGACCAACCGGCCGGATTGTTTTTCCGTTTATGGTCTGGCCAGAGAATTGGCGGCCATCCTCCCAAGATTTAACTTTCCGGCAAAATTCAACGCAGGGGAAGTAGCTAAAATTCAAGAACCTGAAGGAAAAAATGCTTTGCCCCTGGAGGTTAAAATTACCGACCCAAATTTATGTCCGAGATTTACGGCTCTCATTTTTGAAATCCCAAAACTTGGCCCCTCACCAAAGATTGTCCAGGAAAGGTTAGAAAAAGCGGGCATAAGAGCCCTAAATAATGTCGTCGACATCTCCAATTATCTGATGATTGAACTTGGCCAGCCAATGCATACTTTTGATTACGACAAAATTAAAGGGGCTAAAATGACTCTTCGCTCAACCCAAAAGGAAGAAAAAATTACAACTTTGGATAAACAAACAAGAATCCTGCCTAAGGAAACAATCATTATTGAAGACGGGGAAGAAAGAATTATCGACCTTTGCGGGATTATGGGAGCTTATAATTCCGCGGTTGATGAAAAAACCCGAAGGGTTCTTCTCTTTGTGCAAACTTATGATCCCGCCAGAATCCGCCGCACCTGTCAACTTTTAGGTTTCCGAACCGAAGCCGCCTCAAGGTTTGAAAAAGGAGTTGATCCTGAAAGTGTTCCTTTAGCTATTGGCAAAGCCCTAAAGATGTTTGAGGAAAATTGCCAGGCTAAAATCGTGAGCCGCTTAATTGATCTTTATCCTAAAAAGCAAAAAGTGAAAAAAGTTCGGCTGGACCTGACTTTACTTGCAAGAATCATGGGTCTAGAAATTCCTAAAAAGGAAATTACGGAAATCCTCGAATCTTTAGGCTTTCTCCTCAAAATGAATGATCCCTCACTTATAACGGCGACGGTTCCTCACTGGCGCTATCAGGATATTTCCATTCCCGAGGACTTAATTGAGGAAGTTGCCAGAATTTACGGTTACAACCGACTCCCGAATACTCCTTTGCCGGTTCTTGCTGACAACGAAAGCCAGGAAAAATTTTTCTGGGAGGGAAGCATCAAAACAGCTTTGAAGTATTGGGGGTTTACCGAAATTACCAATTATTCCCTAATCGATGAGAACTCGTTAAAAAAAGTTAATCTTGAACCTTGTGATTATTTGAAAATTGCCAATCCCTTAACCGAAGACCTCCTCTATTTAAGACCAAGTCTTCTGCCCTCGCTTCTGCGGATTATTTCTCAAAATCAAGCTAATTTTTCGGCCATGAGAATTTTTGAAATCGCTAATGTTTATCTGCCACAAGGAGAAAATCATTTACCGGATGAAATTAAAATGTTTTCAGGGCTTTATACCGGTCATGATTTTTTTGCTCTTAAAGGACTTCTTGAAAATCTTTTGGAGAATTTAGGGATAACCGATTATCAATTTGCAACTTCGTTGCCAACGACGAGCATTTTTAATTCCCAAAAAACAGCCGAAATCTTAATCAAAGGCAAGTCAATCGGCCTTTTGGGAGAGATTAACCAAAAAATCTCACATTCTTTTTCTGTAACTTCAAAATTAATCGGTTTTGATATCGAACTTGAGTCTTTAATAAAAAACGCGACAAAAATAAAAAAATATCAACCGCTTATTTCTTTTCCTCCCATTATCGAGGATCTTTCTTTTGTCATTAAAAATAAAATTGAGGTGGCCAAAATAATCGTGGCCATTAAGTCCGTTGATAGATTAATTACCCAGGTTGATTTCCTGGGCAGTTTTGAAGACACCCAAACGTTTCGAATCAGTTATCAATCAAGAACCAAAACCTTACAAAGCCAGGAAGCAGAAAAAATAAGAAACAAAATTATAAACGAAATCAAACAAAAATTCGGCGCTTATCTTAAATAATTAATAATTGGCGATTTTGGAACGCTGTTTTTCCGTTTGCCCCCTAACAAAAGAGGCAATCTCACTTAAAAGTCTTCCTTCCCGATTTTCCAATTCCCGAAAATCCTGATTATTATCTAAACCCCTGAAGATTCTTGAAGCTCTCTTGGTGCTGCCCTCGGCGATTTTTCTTTGGGCACGATAATAACCTCTTAAAAGCCGTAGCTCTCTTGGATCAAAATTTGAAAGCTGGCAATAGCCAATCACTTCGGCCCACCCGGGAATAAAACCGTTCTTTTTGTACGGGGGAAGTTCACAAAATTTTCTTTCGGTATCGGGCAAAGGTATGGTGGTGTTTTTTAATCGATCCTGCGCTTCAAGTGTCATGGTTTTAACTTGAACTTATTCTAACACAAAAGTCAAACGCTTGACGATTTTAGGGTAAGGAGTTAAAGCGGGGACGGCGTCGGCGCCGGGGTGGGGACAGGGGTCGGCGTCGGCGCCGCCCAATCCCAGGGAACAAAAACACCAAATTTAATTTCCGCATCAGAAGCGTTGCCTTTGGAATCCTGGGCTTTAATTTTAAGAGTGTGTGTTCCTTTAGCCATGTTTATTCTTTCGGAAAATTTATTGGTGGAAAGCGTCCGATTGACTAAACCATCAATAATTATTTCCAGTTTGACAATTTCTCCAACCGCCGAATAAGCTTCGGTTTCAACCAAGACATCATTGTCGTTTATCTGCGACCGATCGCCGGGACTCTTAATTTTGACAATGGCTCGATCAAGTTTATCCTGCGAAGTTTCTTTCGGGGGATGATATTTGCTGTCGGTATTTGAAGCTAACCAAGCGTCAATGCCCTCCTGCCAGCGATTTTTCCCGTCGGTTGAGACCGGGTCCTGTTCAGTTAAGACAATAAAGTCTTTCTCCTCGTATTCTCCCATGGCAATTTCACTTTGATTAGCTAATTTACCATTATTTTTGGAAATTTTAAGTTTTTGATAAATTGCGGCTGGCTGTGTCGGTTCGGTACCGGAGATAAAATATTCACTTCTGGTCGGAAAACCCTCTTTAGGCAACCCTCCACCAAAAGCATCGATCGTTGAGGCAACAACATTTGCGGGAACGATAGGTGGCTCGTCCGGTTTATCTTTTAAAATAAAGCGCATAATTTTATTCCAAATTGGCGCGGCGCCGGTAACCCCGGAAGCCAAAGAAGGATGCATGGCCGAATTATCGTTATTGCCAACCCACACGCCAACCACAAAACTGGGAGTAAAACCAACAGTCCAATTGTCTTTTTTATCATCGGTCGTTCCGGTCTTGACCGAGACGGTTTTCCCCGGCACAACCAACCAGGAACTTGGACCAAAAATTTCTTTTCTGGCTTCATTGTCTAAAAGAATATGAGAAATTAAAAAAGAGACTTCCGGTGACAAAACTTTTTGTCCGGAGGTCGGTTTCGTTTCGAAAAGAGTTTTACCGCGCGAATCCTGAACTTTAAGAATAGAGGTCGGTTCATGCCGAACGCCGCTTTGGCCAAAAACGCCGAAAGCGCTGGTTAGATCTAAAAGCTTAACTTCGCCGCCACCAAGGGTTAAAGCCAAACCGAAACGGCTCAAGTTTTCATTCGTCGGCTGAAGCGTTGTCAACCCCATATCATAAGCGGTCACTAAAGCTTCTTTAACCCCGACCATCGCCAACATCTTAACGGCCGCAATGTTAATTGAATTAGCCAAAGCAAATCTGACCTGAACCGGACCTCTGAATTTCCCGTCATAATTTTTAGGAATATAGTCGGGCTTATTCTCGCCACCAGGGAAATGAGTTTCCGTATCCATTAAAAGCGTGGCCGGTGTGTATCCTTTCTGAAAAGCGGTCGCGTAAATAATCGGTTTAATCGCCGAGCCCGGCTGGCGCAATCCCTGGGTCACGACGTTAAATTTAAAACCAGAAGAATCCGTCGCATTATAGTCCTTAGAACCAACCATCGCCAAAATCTGACCGGTTTTAGGATCCAAAACCGCGGCGGCGCCGTTGGTGACCTTAAGACTTTTAAGTTTCCCAATCTCTTCCTTGACGATTTTTTCCGCCTCTTCCTGAATCTTCCAATCTAGTGTCGTTGTGACTTTAAGACCGCCCTGTTCGATCATCTTCTCGCCGAATTGGGCAATCAATTTTTCCTTAACGTACATGACAAAATGAGGCGCCCGAAAATTGGTATCGGTTTCAGAAAACTTAACGTTAGTAATGTCTTTTTTGGCCTGTTCTTCCTGATCTTTTGAGATATAACCGTCCTCACGCATTCTTCGCAAAACCTGTCCGGTCCGCCAAATATAGGCCTTAGGATCCGAACCGAAAAGGGGAGAGTATTTGGTCGGCGCGTTCGGCAGTCCGGCCAAAATGACCGACTCTAAAAAACTTAAATCTTTGGTGTGTTTGCCAAAATAGGTTTGGGAGGCTGTCTCGACCCCCCAAGCCGTCCCGCCATAGGGAGCCTCGTTTAAATACATCTGCAAAATCTCGTCTTTGGAATATTTTCTTTCAATCTGAATCGCCAAAATAAACTCTTTAATTTTCCGAGGCAAGGTCCGTTCGCTTGTTAACAAGACGTTTTTCACCAGCTGTTGAGTTAAGGTCGAACCGCCCTGAAGGTTTCTAAAAACAAAGATGTTAACCAAGGCCCTCCCCATACCGCTAAAGGAAAAACCCTGATGTTTATAAAATTCTTTATCCTCAATGGCCACGGTCGCCTGACGCAAAGATTGGGGCATATCGGCAAAAGAAACCGGAACCCGATTTTGATCCCCGTAAATGTCGTATAAAACCTCGCCGTTTTTGTCGGTAATAACCGTTGATAAACCTTCAACCCGATGAACCTTATCCGGACGGGGCAAATCTTTACTGTACCAGGCAAAAAGGAAAACCACGAAAAAAACTAAAGCCAAACTTCCCAAAAGAACCAGGGTGCTTAACTGCGACCAGCGCTTGATCCGTTCCAGTCTTGAAGAAGAACCGAAATGGGAGCGTTTCCAGCGTTTTTCCTGAAAAACATCAAGCATATCTTCACTTGGAGAAATTTTGGTTTCGATTTTCTCCATTCTTTAAGTTTATCAGAACAAGGCTCTATTTGACAAGTCAAAAAGCAATCGGTATAATTAAACCCATGTTGTCAACCACCCAAACTCTTTTTTGGTTTTATTATACCTTCCAAAAAGGGAGGTTGGTTGACGTGGTTATAGAACACTAAACATTAATCATTAAATTAAAACCAGCCTCCCAAAAAGGGAGGTTTTTTTGTGGAAAAAGGAGAATTATGAAAACAGCTGGAATTATCGGTGGTTTTGGACCGGAGACAACGACTAAGTTTCAACTAGAAATAGTTGAGATTTTTCGTGCTTTAAAGATCAAAGAAAGACCAGCTCTTCTAATTTGGCAAACACCTATCCCCGTAAAAATTGAACAAAGAATGATTCTTCAGGGCCAGGGAATCTCAAAATTTTTACCTTTTTTAATTGACGGGGCTCAAAAATTAGAAAATGGTGGGGCTGATTTTTTGGTTCTACCGTGCAATACGTTGCACATCTTAATTGATGACTTACGGAAATCAATTAATCTTCCGCTTATAAACCTTATTGAAGAAACGGCCAAAGACCTGGTTCGCAAAAAAATTAAAAGCATCGGGATCCTTGGAAGCCAAGAAACAATCAAAAGCCGTCTGCATCAGCAATTATTATCTAGAAAAGGAATCATTCCCATCTTGCCAAACGAAAACGAACAAAAGTTAATTAATAAAGTCATTAGCCAAATCCTGACTAATAAAAACTTAAGCGAAACCGAAAAGACCTTAAGAAGAGTAGTTAAAAACCTAGAGGCTAGGGGAACGAAAAACATTCTCCTGGCCTGCACCGATTTACAACTTGTTTTCCCCAAAATAAAAGGCATTGAAATCCACGATACATTGTCGATTTTAGCCCAAGCAACCGCAAGAGAAATTCTTAAAAAGAAGCTTTAATTTAAAAGGAGTTTGATTTATAATGAATTTATCTATGGACAACATTGACGAACTTTTAACCAGGGGGGTAGAGAAAATATACCCTTCCAAAGAAGCTCTTGAAACCGTTTTGAGAACCGGGAAAAAATTGCGGATCTATCAGGGCTTTGACCCAACCGCCCCGGAATTACATCTCGGCCACATGATCGGTTTAAGAAAACTTCGCCAATGGCAAGACCTGGGACACGAAGTTATCTTCTTAATCGGTGACTTTACCGGGATGATTGGCGACCCGTCCGGAAAAGATAAAACCCGTATCCCCCTAACCCGTGAACAGGTTTTATTAAATGCCAAAACCTATCAAGAACAAGCGAGAAGAGTTCTGCGTTTTAGCGGAGAAAATCCGGTCCAACTTAAATTTAACAGCACCTGGTTGGGCAAATTATCGGCAGAAGAACTTTTAAGATTAACCTCAAACTTAACCTATCAACAGGTTATTGAAAGAGATATGTTCCAAAAGCGGCTTGAGAAAAAGATGGATATTTCGCTCGTTGAATTTTTCTATCCCTTCATGCAGGGATACGATTCGGTCGCTATGGATATTGACGTGGAAGTTGGAGGCAGCGATCAATTATTTAACATGATGACCGGACGAGACCTGATGCGTAAATTAAAAAAGAAAGAAAAATTCGTGATGACAACGCCTCTTTTGACGGATTCTTCCGGCCGTAAAATTGGCAAAACCACAGGCAATATTATTACCCTAACGGCGCCTGCCAATGACTTTTACGGCCTGATTATGAGTTTGGGAGATGACGTGATCGTCAGGTGTTTTGAATACTTAACGGATTTACCCTTGGATGAAGTCAATGAAATTAGGGAAAAAATCAAAAAGGGCGAAAACCCTATGGTTTACAAGAAAAAGCTCGCCCGCAAACTCACGGCCATGCTAAATAGCGAGGCATCGGCCGAAGAAGCAGAAAAGGAATTCGAAAGAGTCCACCAGAAAGGGCAGATTCCAGAACAAGTCTCCATATTTAAACTCTCAAACAAGATAACTGACTTTTATGATTTGTTAGTTAAAAGTCAGATAGCGAGTTCTAGGGGAGAAGCTAAAAGACTTATCGAACAAAGGGCAATTAAAGTTAACGGTAAAACTGTTAAAAACAGTTGGGATTATAAAATCTCACAGGGGACAATTATGGAGAATTCTCAACCTATTACCGGAGGGATCACTATCCAGAAGGGACCCACAAAATTTATTAAAATAGAATCTTAACGATGAATAAATTCAGAAAATATCACTGGGTTTGGACAATCATTGTTATTTTTGCCTCGCTGGCTTTAATCTTAACCTCCTTTTTACCTTTGCTAACCTTGCGTTAAAACCTTGTGCTATACTAGCCTCATGGAGCTCGCAACGCCCGTTCAAAACGTCTACATGGTCGGTCCGACTTACGCAAAAAGACTGGAAAAATTAGGTCTTAAAACCGTCGAGGATTTGCTGTTTCATTTTCCCCACCGCTACGAAGACTATTCTTTAATTTCCAAAATTAACCAGATTAAACCCGGAGAAACAGTTACCATTCAGGGAATCGTTAACGAAATTAAAAATGAATACACGAAAAACGGCAAAAAAATCCAAAAAGCCTTAGTTTCTGACGGGACAAAAATTTTAGAAGTTACCTGGTTTAATCAGCCTTTTTTGATAAGAACGATTAAAGTGGGGGAGACCTACAATTTTTCCGGCAAAGTCAATTGGTTCGGCCATAAAGTAAGCTTAATCAGCCCCGAATACGAACAGGTCTCGGGTCAAAGATATGAAACTTTGGGCTCAATTCATACCGGCAGACTCGTTCCCATCTATTCGGAAACTTACGGCGTTACCTCCAAATGGTTGCGTTCAAGAATTGCCCCCCTTTTAAATGAATACCTGCCTTTATTTACCGAATATCTGCCGGATAAGGTTATCAGTAAAAATCAACTTTTGGCTTACCAAAAAGCGATTAGGCAAATTCATTTCCCCGATAATCAATATTTCGCGGATGCGGCTAAAAAGAGACTGGCTTTTGACGAATTATTTCTTATTCAACTGGCCTCTCTTAAAAGAAAAAAAAGGCAAGAAAAAGAAAAAGTTAAATATCAATTTAAAATAGACCCGTACCAAACCTCAATCGAAACCTTTATCAAAAAATTACCGTTTGTCTTAACTAGAGCGCAACAAAGAGTCGTACGGGAGATATTTCATGATCTTGCTCAACCCAAACCTATGAATCGTCTGCTTGAGGGCGACGTCGGTTCCGGAAAAACGGTGGTCGCCGCAATCAGCATGTATTTTTCTTATCTTAACGGCTGTCAGTCCCTTTTGCTGGCACCGACCGAAATTTTAGCCAACCAGCATTTTAAGACCCTGAAAGACCTGCTTTCTCCTTTCGGCGTGAAAGTTAATTTGCGAAGCGGAAGCTTCAAAAAAGAGGAAGAATTTGATATTTTAGTCGGGACTCACGCTCTTTTATCGGAAAAAATTAAGATTCAGAAATTAGGCCTGGTTGTTGTTGACGAACAACACCGCTTCGGGGTTGAGCAAAGAAAACAAATTCGAGAGAAAGGAGTTAATCCGCATCTTTTGTCGATGACCGCCACCCCTATTCCCCGAACCGTAGCCTTGACTTTATACGGCGATCTTGATCTGTCTTTTTTAGACGAAATGCCCAAGGGTCGAATGAAGGTCAAAACCTGGGTTGTCCCCTCATTAAAAAGAGAGGCGGCTTATGCCTGGATAAAAAAACGGGTAAAAGGAACCAAAGAACAGGCTTTTATTATCTGCCCCCTAATTGAAGAGTCGGAAACTTTAGTTTCCGTTAGGGCGGCCACTCAGGAATTTGAAAGTCTGCAAAAGAAAATTTTTCCGGATCTTCGCTTGGGCCTTCTTCATGGCCGGATGAAAGCTCGGGATAAAGATTTGGAAATTGAACGCTTTCGGTCGGGCAAATTGGATATTTTGGTTGCCACGCCGGTCGTTGAGGTCGGGATTGATATTCCCCAGGCAACCATCATGATGATTGAGGGAGCGGAAAGATTCGGCTTGGCGCAACTGCATCAATTAAGAGGTCGGGTCGGCCGGGCAAATCTTGTCTCTTATTGTCTTCTTTTTAGTGAATCCGAGCAAAATCAAAGACTTAAGGCCATGGAAAAAATCCATATCGGCGCCAATTTGGCCGAAGTCGACCTGCAGATGCGCGGTCCGGGTGAAGTTTTAGGAACCAAACAACACGGCATCCCTGATTTGAGAGTTGCCTCCTTAACCGATAAGCTTTTGATTACCGAAACGAGGTTGGCCGCTCAAGAAACCATCAATGAAGATTTGTCTTTGAAGAAATTTCCCCTCTTGAAAGAAAAGCTTGAAAGATTTACAATAAAAGCGGTTTCATCTGATTAGAAAAGCAAGATTTTATGACACCACTACCAAAAAGACGTTTATCAACAGCCAGATCAAGCAAAAGAACCAGGGCTCTTAAGTTAGCTCGTACTTCTTTGGTGACTTGTCCTCATTGCGGCCAATTGACCAAACCCCATCTTGTCTGTCCGTCTTGCGGACAATATAATAAAAAAGTCGTGATCCCCCAAAAACCGAAAGAAAAAAGTCAAAAAAATCCTTAATTAATGAAGACACTAGCCGACCCCAGACATCAAAAACGACGTAAGGTCGTTCAGGAACTTTTTGCCCTTAGTTTTCAAAAAGAAAAAACAAAACTACCCAACCAAGAAGCTTTAACTGATAGCGTTTTTGATAATCTGGAAAGAATTGACCAGATTGTCAGCAAATCGGCACCGATGTTTCCTTTAGATAAAATCGGTAAAGTTGATTTAGCCATTTTGCGTTTAGCCATTTATGAGCTCTTGGAAAAAACCGCTCCGCCCAAAGTCATTATTGACGAAGCCGTGGAATTAGCCAAAGAACTCGGCGGTGAAACTTCCTTTTCTTTTGTTAACGGCGTTTTGGGCACGGTCGTTAAAACTTATTATGAAGGATAGCGCTGATTTAAATCTTAAATTTAAAAACAAAAAGCTTCTGACTGAGGCTTTGACTCATAAATCGCATCTTAACGAAGCCGAAAATAAGAATTTGCCAAGTAACGAAAGGTTGGAATTTTTAGGCGATGCGGTTCTTTCTTTGGTCACGTCGAAGTTTTTATACGAGAAATTTCCGAACTTAGAAGAAGGCGATTTAACGAACTTAAGGGCTTCTTTAGTTAACACGCAAACTCTAGCCATTGTTTCGGGAAAAATTAATCTGGGCGAGTATTTGCTTTTAAGCCGTGGCGAAGAAGAGGGAGGGGGCAGAACGAATCCTGGTATTTTGGCTGATACTTTTGAAGCTTTAATCGGGGCCCTATATCTTGACGACGGACTGGAGACAGCCGCCGATTTTATCTCCAAAAATCTTTTTCCCCAACTTAAGGAAATTATCAGCAGCGAATCAATCCGTGATTATAAAAGTCTACTTCAAGAAAAGGTCCAAAGGCAAAAAAAAGTGGCGCCGCTATATCGAGTCTTGCAAACCGAAGGTCCGGCTCATAAAAGAATTTTTTCTATTGGCGTTTACATCGACAACCAACAATACGGGCAGGGGACCGGCCACTCAAAACAGAAGGCCGAGCAGGAAGCGGCGAAGATGGCTCTTGAAAAATTAGAAAAAATCAAGTAAAATTTCCATCTATTACGAAATAAATTGATTTATGACAGCTAAAATCAGATTAACAAGAGTCGGCACCAAAGGTAAACCACGCTGGCGTTTAGTCGTCCAACAGGAAACCGTCAAAAGAAACGGTAAGGTTATCGAGGTTTTAGGTATCTACGATCCGCAAATTAAACCTCCGCTTATTAAAGTCAATCGGGAAAGAATTAAATGGTGGCAAGAACATGGCGCGCAAACAAGTTTATCGGCTAAAAAAATCATCAAATGAAAGATTTTCTTTTATATTTAGTTAAGGGAATTGTTGATCATCCCGACGAGGTCACGGTAACCGAAGTTTCCGGCGGGGAAAACCAAGTAAATTTAGAAATTAAAGTTTTTAATGATGATATCGGTAAAGTCATCGGCAAGGGCGGAAAAATCATCAAAAGCCTGCGTCATCTTTTAAGAATCAGGGGCATTAAGGAAAATAAAGTCGTCAATGTTCAACTCGTGGAAGAATGAAAATCACTATTTTAACCCTCTTTCCGGAAATGTTTGTCGGACCTTTTGATCACTCCATTATTAAAAGAGCCTTAGATAATAAACTTTTAGAGATAAACTTTGTTAATCTCCGTGATTTTGGCGAAGGACCACATAAAACCGTTGACGATAAACCCTATGGCGGGGGAGCGGGGATGATTTTAAAAGTTGACGTTATTGATGAAGCTCTTAAAAAGGTCAAGAATCGGGGAAAAATCGTTTTACTTGATCCCAGAGGCAAAGTTTTCAATCAGAAAATGGCTTGGAATTTTTCTAAATTAGATCATTTAGTCTTAATTTGCGGGCATTACGAGGGCGTTGACGAAAGGGTTAAAAAAATTATTGATGAAACTATTTCCGTCGGTGATTACGTTTTAACCGGAGGAGAAATTCCGGCGATGGTCATTACCGACTCTGTTTGTCGTCTCCTCCCGAAAGTCCTTTCTAAAAAAGACGCAACCCGTTACGAATCTTTCTCCCGACTCCAAACTCATAACCCAGAATTTATTTTAGAGTATCCGCAATACACCAGACCGCCGGAATTCAAGGGGATGAAAGTTCCCCCGGTCCTTCTTTCCGGAGATCATCAAAAGATTGAAGTCTGGCGGGAAAAAGAAGCTTATAAACTGACCAAAAAAAGAAGACCCGATCTTCTTAAAGAAGAAGTTATTTAAACACGTCGGGTTTGCCTTGTGGAAAATTAGTTTGCGTTGGCGGCAACAGTTCTCTTTCGTAAATTATTTTTAGAATTTGTTCTTCTTTATCGCTTCGCTTTGGCAGGGGATCGTCAATCTTCATTTTTTCCTGATTTGGAAACGGCAGAAAATAAGCCACCAAATCTATGGCAAGCTTGGCGGATCCGGTGGTCTCGGTAAAGGTCATTTCCGCTTTTTGCAAACCTAAAGCTCTCCCGGTATGAAAAAGTTTTTCAAAGAAAGTCTCGAGCTGATCATAACGGCCTTCAACCGCCGTTTGCACGGGTAAAATGTCCTGCTCTCCCGAAGCGGCGGAAAAAGAAGCGATTTTCCCCGGAGCTAAATCAAGCTTTTGCAAAGTCACGCCCGAGGAAGAAGCGGCAAAATCAACGATTCGTAAAATGCTCGGGGCGTCTTTACCGTCAGGCAAAACGAAATTAATCTTATTAAGATCTTCTTGAAGCTTACGATTATCCTGATTCGCCAAAAGACTGCTTTTTGTAACCAAACGACTAAGCCTTTCTTGAATACCGGAAAGTTCTCGTCTGGTAACGTCTATCTCTCCGATTTTGGGAAGATCAACCTTCACAAAAAGGACAATCATCACCAGAAAAACCAAGGAAGGCCAGAGAAAAAGACCATACTTATAAAAAAAGTTAAGTAATTTTGTTTTCATTTAAATTCTAAAAATTTAAAAGTCAGAGTAAAACTATATTCTTTTTTGTCGTTCATTTGAGTCCCGTTAATAACGATATTTTTAACCAGGCCGCTTTTCTCCTTCTTGGCCAAAAGATTAACAAAGTCCTCAAGAACCTGAGAGTCAGAAACCTTAATTTTCATTGTCGTTAGGCCTTCTTTAGTAAAAGAAACGGTATTGATAATCACTCTTTCCGAACTTAAAGATTCGGAGAATTTTAAGACGTCTTCGGGCTTAAGCGGATTTTGCCAAATCGTCCCCAAAAGAGATATTTTGGCCATAAGGGCTCGATAAAGGTTTTCCGTCGGCGCCAAGGAGACAATCTTTTCTTCTTCTTTTTTAATGGCTTCTCTGGTATCCGCGGTATTTTTAACCAAAAACCAGTAAAAGCCGAAAACAATAAGGTTAAAAAGAAAAAAAAGAAGAATCAGAAACTCGGACAATTGCAGAATTTTTTTCTTCCGCTCTTTCTCTTGTTGATTTTCCGGTTCCCGTTCAAAGAGATTGATTGAAGTTTTCATACTGTTTCTTTCATGGCCAAACCGACAGCCACCGCGTAAACGGGTCCTTCTTCTTCAACTTGGGGATAAACTTTTACGTCTTTTTCCACGTCCGTCCAGGGATTACCTATTTGCGTTTCGATCCCCAAATTTTGGGTTAAGTAGGTAACCAAACCGGGTAATCTGGCGGTCCCGCCGCAAAGACTGATGACTTTAATCGGTTCTTCGGCATGTTTTCCCTGATCAAACAAAAGAGCTCTTTTGATTTCCTCAACAACGGTATCAAAAATCGGCTTGATGGCTTGCAAAATTTTCCCCTCAAGCTTATCTTCTTCTAAACCGTAAGTTCTTTTGTATTCTTCGGCCTGGGAAAGTTCAAAGCCCATTTCCCGAGCCACGGCTCTAGCCAAAGCTTCGCCGCCGGTCCCGATTGAACGGGTAAAACCTAAGAAGCCGTTTCTCACAATCGAGAGATCGGTCGTCGCGGCGCCGAAATTAATAAGAAGGGTCGGGGTAGGGGATTTGCCCACTAAAGATCTTGAGACAGCGATAATCTCCGGTTCCAAAGAAACTAAATCCAAACCGGCCGCCTCGGTGACACTCCGGTATTTTTGGATTAAACCTATGGGGGCGGCAACCAAAAGAACCTCAATTTTATCCTTACCGATTTTTTCTTCCGGGGTTAAAATGGCAAAATCAATTTTAACCTCCGAAAGAGGCATGGGAATATACTGTTCTCCTTCCCACTTGATCGCGCTGGCCATCTCCTCTTCGTTTAAAGGCGGCATTTCGATGACGCGGCTAAAAATCTGCGATTCCGGCAGAGAAAGATTAACCCGACGGTTATTGACTTTAATATCAGTCCAGAGTTTTTTAATGGCAATACCGACCGTTTCAAGGTCGATTTTCGCTTCGGAAACCAAACCTTTTGGCGGGGTGGGAACAAGACCTGAAGCTTTTAAGATAAAACCCCTGTCTTTTTTTTCCAGTTGGACAATTTTGATCGTGTGGGAACCAATATCTAAACCAAGGGGCAGGTTTGTCGCCATATTATTTCGTCAAGGACCCTCCTGAAAAGAGAATATAATCAAAAATAGCCGGTAAAACCGGATAAGTACGGGTCACCTTGACTTTGCGGGTTGACTCGCCCGAAGTTCCGGTTGAAGTAATTTCGATTCCTTGTTGGGGGAAAGCGGCTTCGGATCCCACGGCTTGAACACCGATATTGGCAGAACCGTAGAACGGCCGCAAACGTAAAGCAAAAGCTTTATAAAATAAAGGTGCGGTTGAATAGTTGAATTCCACACCGTAATTAAAACCTAATTCACAATTATATGATCCGCTGGCAGCAAAATTATTAGAATGAAGGTCAGAAGGTGCTTTATAGGCACCTCTGAAAATCTGGTAGGGACCGTTACTGCCTGTTTGTTGATAAACTAAGGTTATCTCCATGGAGGGGTCAACACTTTCAGCTTTTTCCCAACAGATATTAATCTTTTTAGCGGTAGAATTATAAAAACCCGTGCTTGGATCAAGGGTTCCGTCTGTATCATTGTGTTTAACTAACCAAACCGTGTAAGTATCACCGACACCGACGTTATTAACCCTGAATTGCCTGCTGTTACCAGCGGCAGCAGAGGTAAAAGTATACGTAGCTTTATTATCGCTAAAGGTCCCATTACCGGAAGTTTCTCCTTTTAAAGCGGCTTCGATACCGGCCTCGGCGGCGGCAAAAGCGCGTGCCGAGTCTTCCATTTGGGTTGAAATCTTAATGTCGGTTGAAGAACGGCCAATGGATGACAAACCGACGGTTAAGCCGACGGTCATCACCAAAAGAATGATTAAAAGAGCCTGACCAGACTCATAAAGACGATTTTTTTCCACCATAGGAAGATTTCTCCTTAAGTTTATTTTAGAGACTGCCAACTTTCCTGTCAAGCTTCTTAGTAATTTCTTAGAGAAACTGTCGTCTGGAAATTTATTGAGGCTTTTTCTTCGGGACGCGTGGCTGAAACATTGGCTTGAGTTAAAGCAAAACTGATCATGATAAGATCGGGCTTACCCGAAGTTCTCGTACAGGTAAAAAATAAATTATTGGCTCTAACTTTAGTATTCGTCAACATGCCGCCAGTTGAGGCGATCTGGTTACCCGAAAGCGAAAAGGTTGTTGTTGTCGAGGGATTTCCGGGGTTGGTTATTTGCAAAGAATTACGATTGGTAAAAGGACAAGGATTAACCACGTTATCTAAACCAATGGCGTTTCTAACCATCTTTTCCATCACCGAAAGCGCGTAATCACCGTTTTGCTTAACCTCCCTGGTTAGGTCGGTTTTAGCCGTGCTTTGTAAAACCGTAAAGAAAATTTGCGTCACGATAAAGCCGACCGTGCCTAAAATTGCCACCACGACTAAAAGCTCAATTAGGGTATAACCGTTAATTCTTTTTCTCATTTGGTCACCCAATTTGAAAGAAATGATGTTAATTGAGATTGATGTGAGCCCGAACTGTCAAGCCAGGAAACGGTTATGGTTATTTTCCGTTTTTCCGCATCGCCTTCGTCCAGACAATTTATGGTTCTGGTAAAGGGAACAGGAACAGCACCTGGATTATAAGTCGGACAACTCGTCTTAAAATTGCTCCAAGTATTTTGGTCACGAAAGGCCCTGGTTTTTTCCATGCCTTCTTCGGCATATTTCGTTGCCAAAGCTTGATTCTTTGAAAATTGGACGTTTTTGATCGCTTCTCCGACCGTAAAAACCAGGCCGGTGATAATCAAAACCGCAATCGCCATGGTGGCGACAACCTCAATTAATGATTGACCGTTTTTATGAGCAAGAGGTGACAAAACCGCCATCCTGAATTTCTCCTGTCGTGGTAACGATGATTTTATAGTATAAATTAAAACCAAAAAGACAAATCGTCCGTTGAGTTTCAACGCCCTGTCCTAATATCTTAAATTCAATGGGTTGGGGTGAATTGGAAATATTTACGCCAGCAGGTAAGGGAAAAGTTGTTGTCGTCCCAGAACCTGCAGGCGAAACGCAAACAGCGTTAGTTTGATAATTATTAGCCGTAAAACTTACCCGGTAACGATCAAGAGTCGCGCAGGAACTTTTATTGCCGGTAAAGGCTTTCGTCTTGGCCGATTGTAAGTCATTTCTTAAGTCAAAGGCGGCCTGTTTTACGGTCTGGCGTTTATTAAAATCATTGTATCTGGCCAAACCGACGGTAAAAAGAATCGCGCCCACGGCGATCACCAAAAGCAGCTCGATTAAGGTAAAACCACGGTTTTTGGCTAACATTTTAAAAACCACCATCGCTACCCGCAACGCAACAACAGGGTTTACTAGAAACACAAGAGTTAGGATACGAGTATGTACCGCTACATATTTTCCCAAGCCCGGTACAACCAGATGTCGTGTTACATGTCCCTCCGCCATAAACACTACAAGAGTACTGGCAAGTTCTAGTCCCGGGAGAACACGCTAGTCCGGCACAACAATCACCATCATAGGTGCAACTCACATTTATTGTTTTGCACTGTTGCGGCGTTGGTATTGGCGTTGGTATTGGTGTCGGCGTGGGTGTAACAATAATGACATTCGAACCTTCGGTCGTCACCTGATAGACCCCGCCGGTTTCCAAACTGGCGTTTAAAAGAAAACCATTTCTGCAAAGAACAGGCCCGGAAGAAGTATAACTATAGCGAGTTGCATCACCGGGGATAGGGTCCAAATACGTACGCCCGCTGTACGTTAAGGCTGTTGTTCCGTTAAAATTAAGAGCTTCCGGATAGCAATTGCTGTCGGCCCGGTACATTTCCAAAGCGCTTCTCACTTTTTCCATATCCGCTTTTCTTTTGGAATCGCGGGTTTTTTTCATTTGCTGGGGGTAATTAGTCAAAATTCCAATACTCGCCAAAATGCCGATTAAAACAAGAACCACCAAAAGCTCAATGAGGGTAAAACCGGCAATTTTTTTAAGTTTTAACATCTCTTTTTATTATATTATAATCTACTTTAAATTCAATCTTTATAACTACTTAATTTGATCTCAAAAACGAACCCGTGCTAATTTGCCAAGCATGTTGTGGTCTAACGGGATCATAAAAAAGGTCGTTTGGATTATTAAGAGCACCAGGAGCTTCCGGAGAACAATGGGCTAAGAGTTTATAATTTTGCCCGTTAGAAAGATAAAGATAACAACTTTTCCAGGAAGTCCCGCAAATTGAGACAGTAAGGGGGTTAGTCTGTCCACTCCGGGGATCTTTTGGTAGTTCTTCAATGTATTGAGGAGAAAGATTAGGAATGTATCCATTTGGGCCACTGAGATCATAAGATCCTCCGTTATCGCCGCAGGCCCCCCGCCACGATCCCGCAACGGGATAAGTATTGTTATCTGTCTTATACATTTCCAAGGCCGTTTTTATTTTCGTTAAGTCTGCTTTTCTTTGCAGGTCGCGGGATTTTTGCATTTGCGTCTGGATATTCGTTATCACCAAAATCCCGATGGTGATGGAAATAATCACCAAAACAATTAAAAGTTCAATTAAGGTAAAACCTCTGTTTTTTTTAAGTTTTAGCATTTCTTTATTATAAAGACTACCAACCTGCAGAACCCGGGCCAGAGTGAACTTGCCAGGCCCATGTTGGTCTTGCCGAATCATAGAAAAGATCATTTGAACTATAAGCACCGGGCGCTTCCGGAGAACAATGGGCTAAGAGTTTATAATTTTGCCCATCATCAGAACGATAAAGATAACAAGTCGAGGCGCTATCATTACAAGGCGGATAAGATTGCCCATTTCTGGGATCAAGCGGCAATTTCGCAATATAAGTCGGAGCCAAATTAGGAATATAACCAGTTGCTCCACTGGTTGAATAATTTCCATATCCGCATCCTGATCCCTGCCAAGAACCTCCAGATGATGGATAGTTATTATTAATTTCCCGGTACATCTCTAAGGCATTTTTTAATTGCGACAAATCATTTTTTCTCGTTGCGTCGCGGGTTTTTTTAAGAGAGGTCTGGACGTTTGTGTAAATGACGAAACTGCTCACGATCCCAACCAGGACAAGAACGATTAGGAGTTCGATTAAAGTAAAGCCGCGATCAGTTTTTCCCATAAAAGGTGGCCGTAAAACAGGGCAAAAATCGTGCTTCCTGCCAAAAACGGTCCAAAAGGAATATGACTTTTTAACTTTTTTTTGCCTCTTAAAATCAGTATTACACCGATGGCGGCCCCTGTCAAGAAAGCCAGGTATAAAGCGACGATAATTTTCGGATAGCCCAAAAAAAGACCCATCAAAACGGCTAATTTGAAATCCCCAAAACCCATACCCCGGCCGGAAGTTAATAAAAATAAAATTAAAAAAAGGAGACCGGCCAAAAAGCCGGAGATGAGATTCGATATAAGGATATTGGGATATAAGGAGAAGATGAGAGTGATGATGATGGCCGGATAAACGATTTCGTCGGGAATTATTTCGTGGTAAAGATCAATAAAGAAAATGACAATTAAAGCGTAAATAAGTATTAAGTAGTAGGTAGTAAGTATTAAGTCTTGTCTGCTTAATACTAAATACTTAATACTTAATACTGTAAGTACTCCCGTCACTAATTCCACAAAAGGATATTGCCAACTGATAGGGAAGTGACAATGCCGGCAACGACCGCCCAAAACAAGAAAAGAAAGAAGCGGAAGGTTATCATACCAGGAAATTTTCTTTTTGCATTTAGGACAAAAAGAGCGGCCGGTAAGGGGAAGGGAATTGGGTAAACGATAAATCAAAACATTCAAAAACGAACCGAATACCAAACCAAAACAAAAGAAAAAAAGTGGAAACAAAAAAATCATAAGAAAATTAACACCTTTACACTGAAAGAATTCAACCTTATACAAGGCTGAATTCTTTGTGGATTTATTTCTCTTTACCTAAATTATGGCGGACAGACACCAACTCCCGTACTTGTTCCAATCTTCCCGTTTGACGCACACCAAACAAAAGCAGGCGTCGGCGACGTTCCACCCGTATATTTTTTAGACAGCAAGTTTGTGGAAACAATCGGCGCGCTAGTCGTTCCCCCAATCGTATACGTATATCCTGTTGGTGGAGTAGGCGCAGTTTTTAACTCTCCAAATGTGACCAAATCGGCTGTTGTCAAAACGTAAACCGAACTGTGAGCTGTGGCATACGCCTCCATAGCGGTAGCAATCTGCCCGATATCGTTCATCGCTTTAGCGTCGTTGGCCGAGCGTATCTTATCTAAAGGATCAATAACCATAAACAACCCGGCTGAAAGAACGGCTAAAATAGCGATCACAACCAAAAGCTCAATTAAAGTAAAACCTCTTTTCATTATTCACCCCCTTTCTTTCTAACTCACGGATAATTAAGGAAAATTATGGATAATCAGGGATTATCACGAAAAGTTCGCCACGTTCCTTCTCTTTGCATTTTCAAGATTGCCTGTATCTGACGAGTTAATAAATAATCTGTCTTGCCACATAATTCGTCTAATTTTTTATATTCATCTTCTGTTATTAATCTGTCTTCTCGACAATCTTCTATGTCTCCTAATAATTCTCCTAAAGATCCTCGACTGATATTAAGAAATTGTATATATTCTCCTGCTGTTCCTCGTTTATATCCTTCTTGTATATTTTGTTTTGCGCTTCGTGCTGCATCTCTCATTTGGCTTACTCTTCTAAATTCAATTTTAGGAAATCTTTTAGTAATTTGATAAATTAAACTTCTTAAAGAATAACTATTTCGCCAAACGATTAATTTTCTAAATCCTCCTTGATATTCCGTCATTCTCCCTTATACTCCGCGTTTTCCCTTTCTTTTTAGAAAGCATTTGTTAACTGATAAATCGGCATGATGATCGAAAAGATCATGAAACCAACGCCGACGGCCAATACAACCATTATTATGGGTTCAATCGCGGTTGTCAAGCCTTTAACCATTTGTTCCGATTCGGTCTCAAAATAATGAGACAATTTAAGCAGCGAGTCGTCAAGTTTGCCGGTTTCTTCGCCGACTTTCGTCATTTGTCCCAAAATGGCCGGATAAAGAGGATTCTGGGCAAAAAGCACCCCCATAGGAAAACCTTTTTCCACTTTAAGGGCAACCTCTTTTAAGCCCTCCTGATAAAGGATACTTTCAATTGACCCAGAGACAATATTTAAAGCTTCAATAATGGGCAATCCCGCGCTCACCAAAAGACCTAAAGTCCGACAGAATTCGGTTAAAATAATTTCCTGTCTTAATTTTCCCATTACCGGTAAACTGAAGAGAAATTTATCCAAAAGATGCGCGCCGATGGAAGTTTTTTTCCAAAGATTAAAAAGAAAAATACTCAAAACTCCCAAAAGTAAAATAAGCCACCAAAAGGAAACCGAAAAATCCGAAATCGCTATCAAAATTCTCGTGGTTAATGGTAGGGCAACGTTAAAATCCTTATACATCACGGTCAGTCTTGGCACCACCAAAACCATCATCAAGAACATAACAATGACCATGCCGATTAAAATAATAACCGGATAAATCATCGCTCCTTTAACTTTTGATTGAAATTCTTTTTCTTTTTCCAAGTTATCGGCCAGTCTCGTCAAAACCTGATCAAGCATCCCGCCGGCTTCGCCGGCTCTGATTAAGGCAACATAGCTTCGGGAAAAATACCTGGGATATTTTTCCAAAGCATTGGCAAAATTATTGCCGGCCTCAACCTCATGCTGTACATCATCTAAAACCCTGGTAAAAGCCGGATTCATTTTTTGGCCACGCAGAATATTTAAAGCGTCGGTTAAGGTTAAACCGGCGACAAACATGGTCGCCAATTGTCGGGTAAAATTGACGATATCGTTAAAACCCACGCCTTTGAGGTTATTGGTTAAAGCGGAAAAAGAGAATTTGCCGGTCGCCGGGACGATATTGATGACCAAAAAACCCTGTTCTCTTAAAAGATTGGCCGCATCCCGATCGGTCCGCGCCTCAACCACGCCGGTGCCGCGCTTCCCGTATTGATCCCTAATTTTATAATTAAAAAGCGCCATATTTAACTGCGTCTGCCCTTGGTTAAACGATCCAACTCTTCCGGTTTTAAAGCAAAGCTTTGGGCAACTTCCAGGGTAATTTTTCCGGCCTTAACTAAACGGGCCAGGGTTCCTTCAAGCGAAATCATCCCCAGTTCCGCCGAAGTTTGGATAATATTATCAATCAAATGTGTTTTGCCTTCCCGGATCGTCGTTTTCACGGCCGGGGTTGCCGTTAAAATCTCGCAGGCGGGAATGCGGCCGCCGCCGACCGCCGGCAATAATCTTTGTGATAAAATTCCTTCCAAAGTTGCTGATAATTGCATTCTCACTTGCGCTTTCGTATGTTCGGGAAAAACATCAACAATACGGTCAACGGTTTGCGCGGCGGAGTTGGTATGCAAAGTCGCAAAAACCAAATGACCGGTTTCGGCAATCGTTAGGGCCGCGGAAATCGTCTCATAATCGCGCATTTCGCCGATTAAAACAACATCAGGATCCTCACGCAAACACGAACGCAGAGAAACTTCCCAGGAATGACTGTCAAGATGCATTTCTCGCTGTGAAACCATGGACTTACCTTTAGGATAAACGTATTCAATCGGATCTTCAATCGTAATAATATGCGTTGCCCGAGTCTGATTAATTTCGTCAATGATCGCCGCCAAGGTCGTTGATTTACCGTGGCCGGTCGGACCGGTCATGAGGATAAAACCTTGTCTTAGAGACGCAAAAGTATGACAAATCTGGGGCAAATTAAGCTCGTCAATTGACCTTATTTTAAAAGGAATTAATCTGAAAGCCGCCGCCATCGAACCTTTTTGAAAATAGACATTTACCCGAAACCTGGCCTGATCGGTTCCGTAACTAAAATCAAGCTCTTTATTAGCTAAAAAAAGTTCTTTTTGTTCCGGACTTAAAATCGCCAAAATCAACGACTCGGCTTCTTCGGCGGTTAGAAGTTCTTTGTCAGAAAGGGGAACAAGGAAACCGTCAATTCTTAGGGTCGGTTGCATCCCCACCACCAGATGAAGGTCCGAGGCCCCTCGGCGGTTTGTTTCGTTTAATAATTCTTGAATATTCACTTTCCCTCCTTATTTCATACTTAATACTTTATACTTAATACTAAATACTAATCTTGGGCGACTCTTAAAACTTCCTCTATTGTCGTTATCCCCTCAATAACTTTCAAGTAACCGTCTTGTTTCATCGTGATCATGCCTTCTTCAACCGCTTGTTTTTCCACTTGGTCCGCGGACGCTCTTTCCAAAACCATCCGACCGATTTTTTCCGAAATCGGTAAAACCTCAAAAACGCCCACCCGGCCGAAATAACCGGTACCGTTACATTCCTGGCAACCCTTACCTTTGTAAAGTTTAACCGCCCCTTTAAGAGGCGGAAATAAATTACCCAAGACTTTTTTAATATCTTCAACGACTTCGGGTGCCGGTTCGTAAGATTCTTTGCACTCCGGACAAATTTTACGGCAAATCCGCTGGCCGACAATGGCGTTTAAAGAGGACGCCACCAAGAAAGGCTCCGCCCCCATATCCAAAAGCCGGGGCAGGGCTGTCGAGGCATTATTGGTGTGCAGGGTCGAAAAAACCAAATGACCGGTTAAGGCCGCCTGGATGGCCAGGCCGGTTGTTTCGCTATCCCGAATTTCTCCCACCAAAATAATATTCGGATCCTGACGCAAGAAAGCTTTTAGGCCGGTAGCAAAGGTTAAGCCGGCTTGAGGATTAACCTGCACCTGATTAACACCGGCAATTTGGTATTCAACGGGGTCTTCCAAAGTGACGATATTGACCCTGATGGTATTTAATCTTGACAAAACCGCGTATAAAGTCGTGGTTTTCCCGGAACCGGTCGGTCCCGTGACTAAAATAATACCGTGCGGCCGCAAAATGGCAATTTCCAAATTTTTCAAAGCCGTACCGCGAAGACCTAGTTCCGGCAAAGAAGGAACGCCACCGCTTTTTTTCAAAAGTCGCATAACGACTTTTTCCCCGAAAGACGTCGGCAGGGTGGAAATACGCAAATCAACCTCTTCTTCACCCATTTTAAAATTGAAACGGCCGTCCTGGGGCACCCGGCGTTCGTCAATTTTCATATCCGATAAAATTTTTATTCTGGAAACCACGGCCTCGTGAACTGATTTGGGCAGGGCGATTTTTTCGTGCAAAATACCGTCAATTCGATAACGAACCCTCGTTTTGTCTTCACCCGGTTCGATATGAATATCAGAGGCCCTTGACTTAATGGCAAATTCGAGAAGAGTCGAAACTATTTTGGCAATCGGCGCTTCTCTGATAACTTCACCCAATTTACCCGCCTCAAAAGTCCTTACCGACGGCAGGGAAGTTTCTTTTAAGGCAGCCGTGACTTCAGTCGTTAAATTTTGAGAGTACTGCTGATCAATGATTTCTTTAATTTCTTCGGGCAAAGCCAAAAAAGGCACAATTTTTTTACCGGATTTTCTTTCCACGAATTCAATCACCTGCAAATCTAAAGGGTCGGCCATGGCTACCGATAAAAGATTTTTTTTGTCGTCAAAATTAAAGGGGAAAAGATTATAGCGCCTGGCGACAGGCTCGGGAATATAAGTTAAAATCTCCGGCGAAACACCTTTACCGGTTAAGGTGACAAAAGGAACATTTAAAAGTTTTGCCTTCGCTTTGCCTATTTGTTCTGGGGTGGTCAGTTTTTTTCTGGTAACGATCTCTTCAATCGAAATCCCGCTGTTTAAACTTTCAACCTTAACACTCGAGGCAATTTCCGGAGTAATAACTTTATCCGCAGCTAAAAGATCAACCAGTGTTTGGGCAGAATCAACCATAAATTTATTTCTAGGGTTATGACAAAGTAACTGGTCAATAAACCTAGCACTATACTTATTATTAGATCTTTCATGTATAATGTCAATTATTAAAATGCAAAGTTTTATTCTTGTCGGCGGGTCAGAAGAAGAAAGACTAAAAAAAGCTCTGGACCTTAACGGTCAGGATTTAAAAATCTCCAAGTTTGATACTATTATTATTGGGGGTGAAACTTCAATCGGCATCGGCCAGATCCGTCAACTCTTTCATGAATTAAGTCTAAAACCTTATAATTCCAAAGCCAGGTCGGCGATTGTTCATCCCGGAGAACTCTTGACCGTCGAGGCCCAGAATGCCCTTTTAAAAATGCTGGAGGAGGCCAGAGAAACGGCCTTCATCATTTTAACCACACCGCAAATTGACCTTTTGTTGTCCACTGTGACCTCCCGCTGCCAAATCATTAAATTAGCTCCCAAAACCGAAATTTCTTTAGAGGAAGAAGAATTTAAGAAAATGATTTTTGATCTATTATCTATTATCCAATCAGGAGTAGGGGAAAGGTTAAAATTTGCCGAAACTTTGGGAAAAGATCGGGAAGAAATCAAACTTTGGCTTATTAAATTACTAACTGTCTGCCGGGAAATATTATTATTAAAAAGCGGCGCCAGGGTTGACCCGCAACGTGTTAACATGTTAACACAATATGGAAAAACCCCAGCACTTTTAACAACGGCGGATTTACTGCAAACGATTAAGGAAATTAACCAAACAAAAACCATGCTTGAGCAAAATGTCAATCCCAGATTAGCTTTAGAAAATCTTCTGCTCGCTTTTCCTAAAACTTAAAAAAAGTCCTTTTTCTCCTTGATTTACGCTAAAATTTTTGCTAAAATAGACCTATCTAATCTTTAAAAATCAGTCTAAAGACAGGTGTCTTTTTTTGTTTTAGGACTTATGCCTAAATCTCAAGATTATTCCCAGAAAAGCTCTGCTTATTCCCAGAAAAGCTCTGCTTATACCGGTAAACATATTGTCGTTTTAGAGGGCCTTGAGCCGGTTCGCAAAAGACCGGCCATGTATATCGGCTCGACCGACAAAAGAGGCCTCCATCATATCGTCACCGAAATTATTGACAACTCCGTGGATGAAGCTTTGGCTGGCTTTGCCCATCATGTCTGGATTACCCTTCATCAGGATAAAACGGTCACGATTATGGATGACGGCCGGGGGATTCCGGTTGACCTTATGCCTCAATATCAAAAATCCGCCTTGGAAATTGTCATGACCAAGCTTCACGCCGGCGGCAAATTTGACTCCCGAGTTTATAAAGTTTCCGGGGGCTTACACGGCGTCGGTGCTTCGGTGGTCAACGCTCTTTCTGCCTTTATGAAGGTTTATGTCAAAAGAGACGGCAAAGTTTATACCCAAGAGTACAAAGCCGGCATCCCGCAAGGTCCGGTTAAACCAACCACCCAAGAAACCTTACCTTCTGAAACCGGCACGAAAACCGTCTTTTTACCCGATAAGGAAATCTTTAAAGAGGGGATTGATTTGGATCTGGAAATTTTGAAAAAATCGGTCCGGGAAAGAGCTTATCTTATTTCTAAACTTTTTTTCCATCTTTTGGACGAACGAACGGATGAAGAGTTTAATTTTTATTTTGAGGGCGGAATTTCGTCTTTGGTCGAAGAACTTAACCAAAATAAGGAAGTTTTAATCAAACCCATCTATCTTCATAAACAGGTTGATTCCATGGAAGTTGAGGTCGCTATTCAATACAACGACAGCTTTACCGAAACCGTCGAGTCTTTTGTCAATGTCATTAATACGGCCGACGGCGGCACGCATTTAACCGGCTTCCGTATGGCCTTAACCCGAGCCATTAATGATTACGGCAAAAAAATCAGCGCCATCAAAGACGGCGAGGAGGGGATTACCGGCGAAGACACCAGGGAGGGCTTAACCGCAGTCATTTTTGTCAAAATGCCTTCGCAAAACGTCCAGTTTGAAGGACAAACCAAGGGCAAATTAGGCAATGCCGAAGTCCAACCTTTAGTCCAAAACGCGGTCAAGGAAACTTTAGACGTTTATTTCGAGGAAAATCCCGGCGAGGCCAGAAGAATTTTGGAAAAAGTGCTTTTAGCGGCCAGAGCCAGGTTAGCGGCTAAAGCCGCCAAAGACGCCATTATCAGAAAGGGCGCTTTGGAAGGCAGCACTTTGCCTGGCAAACTTGCCGATTGTCAGGAAAAAAATCCCGAGCAATCGGAACTTTTTATTGTTGAGGGTGATTCGGCCGGCGGTTCGGCCAAACAAGGCCGGGACCGCAAATTTCAGGCCATCTTGCCTTTGGGCGGCAAAATTTTAAATACCGAACGAGCCCGGCTGGATAAAATCATCGAATTTGAAGAGCTTAAGGATTTAATTATTGCCTTAGGTATGGGCATCGGCGAAAGTTTGACGCCGGAAAAACTGCGTTATCACCGAATTATCATCATGTCGGACGCGGATGTGGACGGCGAGCATATCGCGACCTTACTTTTAACCTTTTTCTATCGCCATCTTCCCTATATTATCCAAAACGGCCATTTATATTTGGCGCAACCGCCTTTGTACAAAATCCAAATTGGTAAATTAATTTTTTACGCTTATTCCGATGAGGAAAAAGAGCAGATTTTAAAAGATCAAAAAAGCGGCGGCACTTTAACGGTTCAACGTTATAAAGGTTTGGGAGAAATGAACCCCAGCCAACTTTGGGAAACAACCATGGATCCGCAAACTCGCATTTTAAGACAGGTTAATATTGCTGACGCCGGTTCGGCGGATCAGGTTTTTACGATGCTCATGGGTGAAGAAGTTCCGCCCAGAAAACGCTTTATCCAAACGCACGCCAAAACAGCAACTCTAGACATATAATATAATAACAATTGAAAGGAGATTATTTATGGATATTCAAATTCTGGCCTTGACTTTGGCTCCCTTAACCGCCATTGTCGCCTTAGGTTACGGTGCTTTTTTGGTCAAAAGGGTGACTTCGGAAGAAGAAGGAACCCAAAAAATGCGGGAAATCGGTCAGGCGATTCGTGATGGTTCCATGGCCTATCTTTATCGCCAGTTTAGGGTCGTTAGCCTTTTTTTGGGCATTTTAGCTTTGATTTTGGGTTTAACTTTGGGCTGGGGCGTCGCCGGAACTTTTGTTTTGGGAGCGGTTTTTTCCGCCATTACCGGTTATGTGGCCATGTGGATTGCGGTTAAGGCCAACGTCAGAACGGCGCAAGCCGCAACTTTGGGTTTAAATCCGGCTTTAAAAATTGCTTTCGGCGCCGGTACGGTTAACGGGATGCTGATTGTCGGTTTAGGCCTTTTGGGCGTTTCGATTATTTATGTCGCGGCTTATTTTTTAAAGATCGCCCAAGGACCACAGGCGGTGGCTAAACTCGCCACTGATGTTTTAGTCGGTTACGGTTTTGGGGCCGCCCTTTTAGCGCTTTTTATGCGGGTTGGGGGAGGGATTTTTACCAAAGCCGCGGATGTGGGAGCGGATTTGGTCGGTAAAGTCGAAAAGGGCATCCCCGAAGATGATCCCAGAAATCCCGCGGTTATTGCTGACCAGGTTGGTGATAACGTCGGCGACTGCGCCGGCATGGGCGCGGATGTTTTTGAGTCATACGCCATCACCATCGTCGCCGCCATGATTTTAGGCGGCAGCATGTTCGGACTTCCGGGCGTGGTTTTTCCGCTTTTGGCCCGTTCCGGAGCTATTTGGACTTCCATTTTAGGCAGTTTCTTTGTGAAAGCGAAAAACGATCAGGAAAATCCTTTAAATCCCTTAATGCGCGGTTTCATCTTGTCAGCCGTCGCCGCCATCGTCATTTTTATGGCTTTGGCGATTTTTCTTCTGGGTGAACCCAAAGCCGGCCTCGCCTCGGTCGCCGGTATCTTAGCCATGCTGGGTCTTCTCTATATTACCAAGTACTACACCGGTCCCGGCGAAAAACCGGTGGTCGAGATTGCTAACGCCTCAAGCACCGGCGCCGGCACGAATTTAATCGCCGGTTTGGCTTTGGGCATGCAATCAACGATTCCTTCAGTCTTGGTTGTGGTTTTTGCCATTCTGACCGGCTACACCCTGATGGGTTTTTACGGCATTGCCCTGGCCGGAATGGGAATGTTAGCGACCACCGGAATCATCATGTCTTTGGATACTTTTGGCCCCATTTCCGATAACGCCCAGGGAATTGCGGAAATGGCGGGTTTAACGACCGGCAAAGCCGCCAAAGTCACGAATGATTTGGATGCGGTCGGGAATACGACCAAAGCCCTAACCAAGGGTTTTGCCATCGGTTCGGCCGCGGTCGCGGCGGTTTCTCTTTACGCGACTTACTTTGAAATCACCGGCTTGTCAGCCATTAATATTGCCGATCCCAAAACCTTTGTGGGTTTGTTATTGGGAGCAGCGGTTCCTTTCCTTTTTAGCTCCAGACTTATCTCGGCTGTCGGCCGGGCGGCTTTCTTAATGGTTGAAGAAGTCAGACGCCAATGGAAAACTATCAAGGGGATTATGGAGGGAACGGCCAAACCCGATTATGCCAAGTGTGTGGAAATCTCAACCGTTGCCGCCCAAAAAGAATTAGTGGTTCCTGCCATTTTAGTCATCGGTTCGCCCATCGCCATCAGTCTTTTAGGGGCTCAAGCCTTGGGAGGCTTTTTAAGCGGCACCATCGCTTCCGGGCTTTTGCTGGCTTTTTTCATGGCCAATACCGGCGGCGCCTGGGACAACGCTAAAAAATATATTGAAGACGGCCATTTGGGCGGTAAAGGCTCTGACGCTCATAAAGCGGCCGTGGTCGGGGATACGGTCGGGGATCCTTTAAAGGATACGGCCGGACCGGCGATTAACCCCATGATTAAAATCATTAATATCGTGGCGTTATTAATCGCCCCCTTTGTCATGGCGATGATCGGTAAATAAAATCGCCTGCCCAAAAGTGAAAGAGAGGTGAAATTATGAAGGAAGCAGAATACGAAGCAGCGATGGATCAAATTAGAAGGCCGGAGATGACTCCGGAGGAGGTAGCCGAAACCATCAGAAGGGGAATTTTTGAACCTAAAGATTTTACATCGGCGCAATTAAAACCGCCCGTTCCTGAAAAAGAATAAGATTTATGAATATCGGTAAAGTACAAGCAACGGACATAACTACGGAAATGCAAAAGTCCTATTTGGACTATGCCATGTCGGTTATCGTGGCCCGGGCTTTGCCTGATGTCCGCGACGGTTTAAAGCCGGTGCATCGCCGCATTCTTTACGCCATGCACCAGATGAATTTAACCCACAGCGCTCATTTTGCCAAAAGCGCCAAGATTGTCGGAGAAGTCTTGGGCAAATATCATCCTCATGGGGATATGGCGGTTTATGACGCCATGGTCAGATTAGCCCAAAATTTTTCCATGCGTTATCCGCTCGTTGAAGGACAGGGTAATTTCGGCTCGATTGACGGCGATCCGGCGGCCGCCATGAGGTACACGGAAACCAGACTGGCCCAAATCAGCCAGGAAATGCTTGCCGATTTGGAAAAAGAAACCTGTGATTTCTTGCCCAATTTTGACGCGACCCTTAAAGAACCGGTTTTTTTACCGGCTAAACTCCCAAACCTGCTTTTAATGGGTTCCGAAGGGATTGCCGTCGGCATGGCCACGAAGATCCCGCCTCATAATTTAACTGATGTCCTAGACGCCGTCAATTTTATGATTGAAAAAGGCCGGGTTGATAAAGACGATCATTTTGTTTCCGAAGCCACGGTCGAGGATTTGGTCGAAATTATTAAAGGCCCGGATTTTCCGACCGGCGGCACCATTTATGATATCAACGAAATTATCGGAAGCTACGCGACCGGACGGGGCAAAATCTTAATCCGCGGCAAAGCGGAAATTGAAGATATCGGTCAGGGCAAGGCCGCGATCATCGTTTCCGAACTGCCTTATCAGGTTAATAAATCCATGTTTGTTGCCAAAATTGCCGAGCTGGTCAAAGAGAAAAAATTGGAGGGAATTTCCGATTTGCGCGACGAATCCGACCGGCGCGGCATCAGGGTTTACATTGAATTGAAACGCGACGCCAGACCCCAGCAGGTTTTAAATAATTTATATAAACACACCGAACTGCAAACCGTTTTTCCGGTCAATGTCGTCGCTTTGGTCGATGGCACCCCTCAAACCCTAACACTGAAAATGATTTTGGAAGCCTATCTTGAACACCGCCGTGAAGTCGTCCGTAAAAGATCGGAATTTGAATTGAGGGAGGCCCGGGCCAGGGCTCATATTTTGGAAGGCTTAAAAATTGCCGTCGAGAATATTGACGCGGTGATTGAAACCATCAAAAAAGCCAAAGACGCGGAAGCGGCCAAATCGGCTTTGATGACAAAGTTTAAATTAACCGAAATTCAGGCCACGGCGATTTTAGACATGCAGCTTCGACGTTTAGCGGCTTTGGAACGCCAAAAAATTGAAGACGAATATCAGATGATTAAGGAAACCATCGCTTACCTTGAAGATTTGCTTACTCATCCGGAAAAGATCTTAAAAATCATCAAAAATGAATTAACCTATCTTAAGGAAAAATACGGCGACGAAAGAAAAACCCGCGTGGTTAAAAGCAAGGTTGGGGAATTTTCCGACGAACAATTAATTCAAAAAGAAACGACCATTGTCACCATTACCCGCGGCGGTTATGTCAAAAGATTATCCCCTCTCTCTTTTAAGACGCAGGGGCGAGGAGGTAAGGGAGTTATAGGCATGGTAACAAAGGAAGAAGACGAAATTGAACACTTAATTTTCTCAAATACCCACGAAAATATCCTTTTCTTTACGAATAAAGGCAAAGTTTATCAACTTAAAGTCTGGGATCTGCCCGAAGGAACAAGGATCAGTAAGGGTCAGGCGATTGTCAATTTGATCAATACCGAACAGGGAGAATTGGTTTCCTCGGTCTTAACCTACAGCGAAAACGCCAAAGAAAAGAAGCAGAGCTTTTCTCCGAAGAAATTTATTTTCTTAACCACCAAGGGCGGCACGGTTAAAAAAACGGCCATCTCCGAATTTACCAATATCCGCAGAAACGGCCTAACCGCCATCAAGCTTTCTCCGGGCGATACTCTTTCCTGGGCGAAATTAACCGACGGGGCTTCAGAAGTGATTTTAATTACCAGCAAAGGAAAAGCGATTAGATTTAACGAAAAACAGGTCAGACCCATGGGCCGAGACACCATGGGCGTTCGGGGCATTGCCGTTTCTGGAGGAGATTTTGTCATTGGTATGGATGTCATTGACGATCCTAAAGCTAACCTTCTAGTCGTCATGGAAAAAGGCATCGGCAAACGCAGTCCCTTGTCTGATTTCCCCAAACAAGGTCGTGGCGGTATGGGTGTTAAAGCCTCCGAAGTGACACCGCGAACCGGCAAAGTCGTTTTTGCCCAGATTATTCCGGAAAAAACCGAAACTCTCATCTTAAATTCCAGTAAGGGCCAGGTTGTTAAGGTCTTAATTGATCAGGTCCCCAAACTTTCCCGCGCGACTCAAGGGGTCATTTTGATGAGGTTTGCCGACAGCAAAGATTCTTTAGCCACAGCCACTTGTATGGCTAAAGACTAAGAAAAGATTAAAGACAATCTAAAAGATCCTCATCTAGAAACAAAGTGGGTAGGTTATCAATAAGCGATTACAAAAATCAAAAAACAGAAAGCCTTGGAAAAACTTAAAATCCTATCACTTAAATTTGCTAATTATGGTATTAAAGCCGCCGGCGGAAGAATCTAATCATTTTATATGATATATCGATATATCATTTATGAACAGGGATAAAAATGGTATTACCTAGAAGTAAAGGTAACTTCTAAACTCTGTTCTTCTAAAACTTTTTGGTGATGCCCAGAAGAACAAACTGGACCAAACTCATCAGCCACTTCTTCTGGATGCAACCCTTCAAAACAAGAATCATGCAGAATATGGGCAGCTAGATAGGCTGGAAAAGAGCTTTCATTAGTTTTATGTTCGGTACTTCCCAAACGACGTCTGACAATTTCGTTTCCGGATTCCCTAATATCTAATTCAATATGTGGCGGCATGATGGTTAAATTATAGGTTATAATTTTATTTTGTCAAGTGAAATGGCCTTTTTTATTTATTACCCCGATGAAAAGTTTCGTGAACGTCTTTTAAACGGCGGTTGGTCACATGAGTGTAGATCACGGTTGTGTTAATGCTCTCGTGGCCTAAAAGTTCCTGGACGCTTCTTAAATCCGCTCCGGCCATCAAAAGGTCGGTGGCAAAGGAATGACGCAAAGTATGCGGCGTCGCCAAAACCGGCAGCTTGGCTTTGGCGACGTACTTTTCGATTAAACGCTCGACCGATCTTACCGTCAGACGTAAAGTTTCGCCGTCTTTACCCGGGTCAGCCTTCTTGCCGCCGTAACGAATAAATAAGGGTTTGTAGGCATCCTGGCGGGCTCCCAGGTATTTCCTCAACCATTCCGTGGCTCTTTTAGACAAGTAAACAACCCTGACTTTGCGGCCCTTTCCGACAACCCCAAATTCGCGGCGCTCCAGATTAATTTGGTCCTTATTTAAAGAGACCAATTCGGAAACCCGAAGACCGGTCGAAAACAAAACCTCCATAATGGCTTTATCGCGGAAACCCTGGGGCTTGGAAAGATCCGGTTGACTTAAAAGTCTTTCGATTTGATCGGGGTCCAAAAACTTAATCATTCTTTCCTGGCTGCGTTTAGGCAATTCAATTCTTTTAGGCGCCAAACTTTTGATTTCCTGTCTTTCCAAATAACCCAAAAAGGCCCGTAAAATAATAATATGGTAAGTCTGCGTTAACTTTTTTAAGGGCAAATTACGCTCGGTTAATCTGGCCAAATAAACCCGGTATTTTTGCACCATCTCCAGGGTTAAATTTTCCGGCTTTGTACCGGGAAAATTAGCCTCAAGCCAGCCGTCAAATCTGTCCAGATAAAGTTTATAATTGCGCACCGTCAGGGGTGAACAGTCTTTTTCGATTTCCAAATATTCCAGGTACCTATTAATAGCCTCGGAAAAATTCATAAATTATTTTTAACAAAGAAAGTTTTTATTTTTTTGGGTTTTAATAGGGGAGGGCTAAAAACGAGGCCAGGGGCCCTTTTTGGGAAAACAGGGTAATGGGGGTTAAAAAATGAAAACATAATTCTATTTTAATTTTTTTTCTTAAATTTTTCTATCTTTTAATTTTTTCTTTTTTTGACCACTTCTCCGGATCTGTGCCTGGTTAACGTCGTAAAAGTGTAGTTATACGACATATTAGATTATTTCCTCCCCGTTGTCAAGTCCCTCTTTTTTATAAGAACCGGGGTTAGCCGGATCTTTAATCTGGTTAACTCTTGGAGGAGAAAAGAAGGACTTCTCCGAAAGTCTTTGAAGATTGAAAAAGATGATAAGATTTTAGAAAGAGATCATTGAATCAAAGGACCAAGGAAGTCTTCGGTCAAAAGAAGAGCCCTCTTTATCCCTTACAGTGACACGCAAGTTTAGCAGATTATAACGCGCTAAACTGTTTATTTTAAGGCTACGTCTCTGTCTCGGCTCTTTCGGCTTTTTTTCGGTCGTCCGTATTTTAACGATATTTAGCGCATATTAACGCCCTAAACTTGTAATTTTGAGGCTGTTATTCTCATGAGTCTTCTTAAGGATAAAGACGATTTAGGCGATCATAAAGCTCTAAACTCTTATTTTTAAAGCTCATAATTCTTCCCAGTCCCCAGCACCCAAGAGAAGCAATTGCTGATCTAACCGGATCAATCATGTACGTAACTAGTTTAGCCCATTGTAACGGTCTAAATCATTAATTTTAAGGCTAAGTTTTGAAAGAATTTTGATCATCATTTAGTTTTAGAGCATAATAACGCGCTAAAGTCAATTTTAATGCGTAAATTAAGTGTTCAGCTTTGGAGAAGAAGAGTTTGCGGCAACGAGCGAGTCGGGGCGTGAAAAGAATACCCGAATTTCGTGAAATAAAGTTTAATCATGAGAAGTTATCCACAACAAGAAATCAGTTTTTAGTTATTTTACTATAGGCTTATTAAAAGACCTAAATATATCAAACTATATCAGGAGCTTCACGCCCTTAAACCTCCCCCACTCCCCAACCAAACTCTTTAATTTTTTAACCCCAGCTTGTCGTTATCAAAACTAAAACAAAAACGACGCCGGCGACGGAAACAAATTCCGTAATGGTTTGGCGAAATAATCTTTCAACCAGGTTCTGTTGGATAAGACCAACAATGGTATAGTAAATCGTGGTCAGAAATAAAGCTTCGATCACGCCCTGTATTGGCCAAAAAGAAAAAACAAAAGCGAATTCGGCAAAAGATAAGGAAGTAAGAAAAGTAAAAATAAGAATTTCCCCGTCAATTCGGGGATCAAGTCTCATGGACCAAAGAGATTGCAAACTTAAAGGCAGCGAAATTAAAAAAACCAAAAGGACATTCCAATAAGCCGGTAAGTGTAAAGAAAAAACAACGCTAAAAAACAAAAAGAGAGTAAAAAGAGTGATTAAAAGTCCAACCGAATGAGCGGCTCTTAAAAGCTGAATGGTCCGTTCCGCCGCGACATTATAGATATTCTCAACGAGTAAAATGGCGTACATCCCGACGGCAAAAAGAAAAGCCGTCGGCAGTCTCGTCAGCCAACGCACCGGCAGTAAAAAATAAAAAAGATTAATCGCCGCGGTATACATCGCCGGCAAGATAAACAACGTTAACCACTCTACCCCGGCTAAATCCTCGCGCAAACTCCAGGCCGACAGAAGATAGGTTAAAACAACCAAAACGATAATCAGTTGGTAGCGAAAACTGGATGCAGCTAACTGAACCGCCAAAAGACCCAGCGTCAAAAGACCAACCACCACCCCAAACTTCTCTCTTTTCGTGAAGCTTAACCTTTTCCGAAAAAATCTCAAGATTTTTTTAAACCTTTTTTTCATGGATTAAATAACAAATCGCCAAAGCCAAAGCGTCAGCGGCATCGTCAGGTTTTGGCAAACGGTATAACCCCAAGGTCTTTCTCACCACTTGCTGAATCATTTTTTTGGAAGCATGACCGTCTCCCGAAAGTTTTCTTTTAACCCAAAGACCCTGATATTCAAAAATGGGCAGCTTGGCTTCGGAAGCCGTCATTAAGATGACTCCCCTCGCCTGACCCACCATCATGGCGGTTTTCGCGTTTCTGCCAAAAAACAATTGTTCAATGACGACCGTCATCGGCTTATAGGTCACAATAACTTTTTTTAATTGTTGGCGTATGAGAAGGAGTCTCTCCCCCATAGGCATGCCTACCGGCGTTTTGATGACGCCGTGAGCCAGATATTCTATTTTTTTTTGGCCTTTAATCAAACCATAACCCGTCGTCGCGGTGCCCGGGTCAATGCCTAAAATAATCATGAAGACAAACCTTTCAGAATCGCGTCGGGAATATCGAAGTTGGCAAAGACTTTTTGCACGCTTTCGTTTTCTTCTAATTTCTCCATCAGGGAAAGGATTTTCGCGGCTTCTTGAGGGGAATTAATAAGGACGGTGGAAAGCGGCTTAAAATTTAATTCTGCCTCTTCGACTTTAATTTGCGCGGTCAGGAGTTTTTCCATAACCCGATGAAGTTCTTCGGGCTTCGTGTAAACAAGGATTTCCCCCCCTGCCTCCTCTAAATCTTGAGCCCCGGCCTCAACGACCAAATCCATAATTTCGTCCGTTGTTTTGCCGTTTTTAAGAACGGAAATCAGACCCACGCTTTGAAAAAGATAAGCCGTGGCTCCGGGACCGGCTAAATCCCCTCCGGCAGTCTCAAAAATACTTTTAATCTCCTGGGCGGTTCTTTGGCGGTTATCGGTCGCGGCCTCAACCAAGATCGCCACTCCTCCCGGACCAAAGCCTTCATAATTAATCTCTTCAATTTTTCCCGCTTCTAAACCCTTAGCCCTTTCGATGGCCCTTTGAATATTTTCCTTGGGCATATTGGCTTGGCGGGCTTTTTCAATGGCCAACCGGAGTTTGAAATTGGCGGCCGGATCAGCAATCCCTCCGCCGGCCTTAACGGCAATCGTGATCGCGTTGCCCATCTTGGTAAAAGCCTGACCGCGTCTTTGATCAGCCACGCCTTTTTGTCTTTTAATCTGGCTCCATTTGGAATGTCCTGACATAAAGCTTATTATACCATATAAATTTTCCCCCTTGACAATCTTTTCCAAACTTTATATTCTTAGGCACTAGTTTTCTATGCCTTCTAATTTAATTACTCAAGCCATTAATGCTGCCCTAAATTATGATTGGCATGAAGCTATCAAAATTAACCTGGCCATCCTCGATGAGAACGAAGAAAGCATCGAAGCTTTAAATCGCCTCGCCCACGCTTACAAAGAATCAGGCAATATTAAGTTGGCGCAAAAAATTTACCGCCGGGTTTTGAGTCTTGACCGTTTTAATCCTATTGCCAATAAAAACCTGAAGCTTTTGGAATCACTGCCCAAATCTTTTAAGAAGGAAAAAGAAAATAATCACGGTTTACCCTGTCAGGCGCAATTTTTGGAGGAATCCGGCAAAACCAAGATTGTCAGCTTGGTTAATTTAGCGCCATGCTCCGTTATTTTGGGTATTTCCTGCGGCATGCCGGTCGGACTGGAAATTAAAAGAAGATCGGTTGTCATCACGAGCGGAAACGGGACTTATTTAGCCGCTTTGCCCGATGATCTTTCCGCCAAATTAATCAAATTTCTTAAGGCCGGCAATAAATACGAAGCCTTTGTCAAAACCGTCGGCAAAAATAATTTATCAATTTTTATCAGAGAAATTTGCCGGGGTCAGCGTTTTAAAAATCAACCGACCTTTTCGCTGGCATTAGGAAAAACAACTTTATCAAAAAGAACAGAAGATGAATTGGGAACCGAAGAAGAGACGGAAAACGAAACCGAGACCGAATCAGAAATTGTCCCCAAGACGACGCGGCTGGCAGAACCTGTTAATGAAGAAGAGGCTCTTTACTAGTCGCGTTCAAAAAGTTTTTGCCAATAATCCTGGCCAATTGCTACCTGCAAATCAGCTCGAGCTTCATTCTGATCGGCAATTTTGACACAATTATAAATTTTAAAAAGAAGTTGCCCCGTATAACTTTCCAGAGCCTGGCTTTTTCCTTTAATTTGACAACGGCTAATTTTTTCCTGACTGTTGGTCACGCTGACGACGTCGCCGCCAAGATTCGTGATTAGTCTGGCCAAACGATTGGCCAAGCCTGCTTTTTCCGTACCGTTTAAAATTTCCACGGTTAAATGCTCCTGAACGATTTTCTGCTCCTTAAATAAACCTACTAAAAGACTATCAACCAATTTTTGGTCAGCAGTAAGAACTTTCGTCCCGTCAGCCAGGGTTAGGGTGTTTAAGGCCGGACCGTTTTCCAGATCAACAAATTTAACCTTGTCAAAACGGGTAAATTTCGCGGAAAACCAAAGTCTCGTCAGATCGACAAAATTAAGATTAGTTTCCAAATTTTGGAAAGAAAGGATGAGTTCTTGGGGTTTAAGCAAGTATCGCAGGGAAATCAGCTCATTTTTTTGCTGAAGAAAGTTTTCCCGGTTGAAGGAAACCGACCATGAGCCATTTTTGGGTCCTACCCAGCCATCAACAGGAACCCCTAAAAACTCCCCAACGGTTTCCGCCAAAAGTTTGCCCCTTAATCCTTCCATCGCTCCCAATTCCCAAACCGCCCCTAAACGGTACGAACCAAAACCGCGGTTGACCTCAAGATAAGTTTTTTCCGGTATTGAGATAACGGTCAGATCAGAACCCGGTTCAAAAGAAAGGAGAAGAAGCGGTTTGGTCGCCAGAATAATGGTTGACCGCGAATCTTTGTTAAAAGGACTCTCTTTCGTTAACTTTAAAAACGAAAAAGCCAAAAAAAGGATAAAGCCCAAAAGAATAAGGCAGAAGACTAATTTTATCAAAACAGAAACTTTACGGCGACGTTTATTTCTTTGTTCCTGCCGCCATCGGGGCAGACGCTTCATCTTTATTCTTCTCTCTTTTTTTTGCTGATAATCTCAACCTTGGGCAAGACAAAAGGTTTTTGATAAGAAAGTTGCTGGGCTTTTTTCTCCAGCTTGTCTTTTTTGGGCTTTTTTTTATCGCCCGTGTAAAATCCGCCAAAGTTACCCATTTTTCACCTCCGTCTTATCTTTATTATATCAACCACTTCTTTCTTAATTCAAGCAGTTGGTTTTGTTCAATGGCTTCTCTGATTTCCTCGACTAAGTGATTAAGAAAATAAAGATTATGAATGGTCAAAAGACGATAGCCCAAAAGTTCGCGAACCCGAAACAAATGATTGAGGTAAGCTCGTGAGAAGTTTTGGCAAGTAAAACAACCGCAATCTTTTTCAAGCGGATTTACGTCGTTGGCATATCTCGCTTTGGTGATATCAATTTTAAATTTTGCCTTTTTAATTTTCATGAGGGCCTGCCCCATTCGCCCCAATCTGGTCGGCATGACACAGTCAAAAGTATCAATCCCCCGCTCGCAAATCGCAAAAATATCATCAACCTCGCCTACTCCCAAAAGATGACGAGGTTTTTCTTCCGGAAAATAAGGCATTATCCAGTCAAGAGCTTTTTGCATTTCCTTTTTTGTTTCGCCTACCGCCATCCCGCCGACCGCGATCCCCCAAAAAGGCAAAGAACCGATATCTTTTGCGGACTCAATCCGTAAATCCTGATAAACCGATCCCTGGACAATCCCGTAAAGAGCTTGCTGACTCCCCCTAGTTTGCTTTTGAGCCTCTAAACAACGCCTGGCCCAACGGTGAGTTTTGGACATGGCCAGATGGGCTTTTTCATAAGTGATGGGGTAAGGCGCGCATTGATCAAAGGCCAAGATGAGATCTGCCCCTAACTGTTGTTGGATTTTAATGGATTTCTCCGGAGTAAAACGATGGATTGTCCCATCCCAATGCGATTTGAAAGTCACACCTTCGTTGTCGATTTTAACTACAGTAGGAGTGGCGACGGAAAAATTCGTTGCCGCCGACCAATTACTACGCGCCAAAGAAAAAACCTGAAAACCGCCGCTATCCGTCATTAAGGGCCCATTCCAATTCATAAACTGATGCAAACCGCCCATTTTTTGGATAACTTCAGCTCCCGGCCGAAGATAGGTATGATAGGTATTCACGAAAAAAACCTGAGTCCCGATCTTTTCAAGTTCCGGCGGGGTTAAACTTTTAACGGTCGCCTGGGTTCCCACGGCCACAAAAGCGGGGGTTTTAATTTTTCCATGAGGCGTGGTGATTTCACCTGTTCTGGCTTGCGTTTTATGATCTTTTTTTAAAACTTTAAAAGAAAAATTTTCCATGATGGAGTTTTATTTTCTCACCGGAACCGTGGATAATTTTGTCACCAGGGCGAAGTCATCATCGCCGGCAATACGGTTGTAGCGCTCAAATCCACACTTCGTGCAACGGTGGACCAAGACGTACTCTCCTGTTCTTCTGGTAAAGACACCGGTGGGCTCCATTAATCCCTGACAATCTGATTTTCGGTCCCCCGGCTCATCTTCATCAACGTGCTTGCTCCAAAGACAATAAGGGCAATGATTTCGGGAAGAACCGCCGTATTGAAGAGGCTTAACTTTTTTTTGGCAGTTCTCACAAATAAAAGGATCATTACGAGCGATCATAATTACCCCATCCCGTGTTCAATTTTTAAGCGTTTAATTTTGCCATCAATGTCATTTCCGGCCACGCCGAAGTCACTCAAAAGTTTGGTCACAATTGACAAAGCGGCTTCAAATTCGGGCTGAATAATGGTTTCAACTTTCAAAGCTCTAAGCTTCGGCTGGTCCTCTTCATGATGAGTCCTGCAGATAATTTTGATCCCCGGCCGCAACGTTTGGGCGTTGGCAATAATCATTTCCTGGCTCTGCCGATCAGGAATGGCGATAATGACGGTTTTAGCCTTATCAACTTGGGCGTAATCCAAAACATCGATTTCCGCCGGATCACCATAAATGATCTTTAAGCCCTTATCTCTAAGCTCTTTGACCACCTGATAATTATAGTCAACGACGACAAAGGGAATTTTTTCCATCTCCAGAGCCCGACCGATATATCTGCCGACACGGCCATAACCGCAGATAACGACATGGTCGGCAAAAGGCAATTCCTCCTTAAGCGGTTTTTTGTCGTAAGTATTAAAAAACGAGGCCAAAGCCGGGAAGCGGGAACTTTGATTTTTAATTTTTTTGTAAAAAGAAGGGGCAAGATTAAAAATCCAGGGAGTAAGAATAATCGTCAGAAGCGTTACGGAAATAATTAAAAAATTAAGTTCTTGAGAAATAATCTGGGTCGCCAACCCCATCTGCGCCAAAACCGCGGCAAACTCCCCTACCTGGGTCAGAGCGATACCGGTCATAAAGGCGGTTTTTGTGTGGTAGCCTAAATACAAAACAATAGCCGAAACCAGAAGAAATTTAAAAGCGATAACCAGTAAACTAATTGTTAAAATCATCACCCAGTTTTCTAATAAAAATTGCGGGTAAACCAAAAAACCCAAAGTTACAAAGAAAATCACGGCAAAAATATCCCGTAAGGGTCTGATTTCGCCAAAGATAGAAGCGGAAATCCCCATGTCAGAAACCAAAAATCCGGCCAAAAAAGCGCCCAAAGCAAAGGACAAACCCAAACTGGCCGTACCAAAAGCCAAAATCAGGCAGAGAGCCACAACCGACAACAAAAGAAGTTCTCTGGATTGGGTTTTCAGGATTTTTTCCGTGATCAGGGGAACCAATTTTTTGCCGATAAGAACCACGAAAAAAAGAAGGATTGTGGCCCTTAAAAGGGCTTGGCCGAAAATCAGCAAGGAAACCATCAGGCTTTCCCCGTTTTTTAAATTGTTGGCCAAGGCCGGTAGGATAATCACCATGGGCAAAACGGCTAAATCCTGAATTAAAAGCCAGCCGACGGTTAATTCCGATGACAATTTATCAATTTCGCCCCGATCCGACAAAATCTTAACCACAACCGCCGTTGAAGACAAAGAAAAACAGCAGGCTAAGAAAAATGAGGCATAAAAATCAAAGCCAAACCGGGGAAAAAGGAAAAGACCAAAAAGAATGGTGCCTAAGATTTGCGAAATCGCGGCAAAAAGAAGTTCCTTGCCGATTCTTTTAAACTTATTCCACGAAAACTCCAAACCCAAGGTAAACATTAAAAAAGCCACCCCTATTTGAGAAAAACTGGCTAAATTACGATCGGGAGCGATAAATTGTGAAGAAAGACCCCCGATAATCAAACCGCCCAAAATATAACCGGTTAAAAGCGGCTGGCGCAACTTTTTTGCTAAAAAGCCACCCAAAAAAGCCGTGCCCAAAACCAAAATTAAATCACGCGTAAAAGAAAAATTTTCCATGCTCTAAATTGATTATATCAAAGATGAAAGAATTTGCTGCAAATCTTCCGGTAATTTTGCTTCCATTTTGCATAATTTTCCGGTTGCCGGATGAAGAAATTCAATCGAAGCGGCGTGTAAAAAAACTCTGGGACAAAATTTCCGGTCGTCTCTTCCTCTTTTTCGGCCCGCGTAAAACTCGTCACCGACAATGGGAAAACCGAGATATTTTAAATGAACCCGAATTTGATGCGTCCGCCCAGTCAAAGGCCAAACTTCAAGAAACGTTAAAGGCTCCCTGTCTCCGTTTGTAACTTTATACTTTATACTTAATACTTTATACCTGGTTTCCGCTTCCCTGCCGCCGGGAAAAACACCGAAACGTTCTCTCTGCCAAGGAAGCCGACCGATAGGCGCCTTGATTTCACCTTCCTCGGGCGCAACTTGGCCGTGAACCAACGTAAGATAGGTCTTTTTAACTTTTCTTTCCTTAAATTGCGCTTGGAGGTTTAAAAAAGCTTCTTCGGTTTTGGCAATCAAAAGTAGGCCGCTTGTCTCTTTATCAGTTCGATGAACAATTCCCGCTCTTTTAACAAAGTCACTGTCCCCGATTGTAGATTTTAAATTGTGAATTTTAAATTTTTTCTCAACCCAATCCTGCACTGTTTCCAGATCTTTTGTCGTGTCGGCCTTATTAACGATCATACCGGAGGGTTTATCTATTACTAGAATTTCTTCGTCTTCGTAAAGAATTTTCGGGGAAAGGTTCACTTTTGTTTCTTTTTTTCGCACTCAAGGCAAAGTTCCGCCGTGGGCATAACCGCCAATCTATCTGTGTCAATCATTTTCCCGCATTTTTCGCAAATGCCGTATTTACCGATTTTAATTTTCGTTAGGGCTTTTCTGATCCTGACCAAGTTTCGGGAAAGTTCGAATTTAATCGCCTCAATCCGCTGATGACCGATCTGTTCCTTAACCTCGGTATCAATAGAGGCATTATCAATTAAGCGGTCGGTATCCGAAAACGGATCTTCTTTTGCCAAATTCGCCATTTTCTTTTCCGTATCTTCTTTTTGTCTTTTAAGATGTTCCTCAATCGGTTTTAAGATGTTAATCGGAAATTTAAACATAATTGCCTTTCTTAAATTTTAGATTTTTAATTTTTGTTAAAACGACCAAGAAATCCGTTTTGAGATTTCTGCCTAAACGGCGAAACAAAAAAACAGTTGCGCTTAAAATAAAAAAGAGGCAAACTATTTGTGTTGTTCGCCAACCCAAGAAGTATACACTATCACCCCTGAGGATTTCAAGAAAAAATCTGGTGATTCCAAAAATAAGAAAATAGAAAAGAAAATTAAGACCCGTCGGCAACTGTCTCTCTCGCCATTTTTTTTCTAATTTTACTAACAAAACAAAAGTAAGGATGGCCGCGATTAGCTCGTAAATTTGCGTCGGATGGCGTTTACCGAGAAGTCCGATCATGGGAACACCCAAAGGCAGATTAGTTATTTCTCCATAAGCCGATCCTCCCAAGAAAGCACCAATTCTCCCAATGGCCTCGCCCAAACTTAAGCCCAAGACTAAAAAATCGCCCAGTTGCCAAAAAGACCAATTCTGACGCCTGGCAAAAATTAAAGCCCCGATTAAACCGCCGAAAATGGCACCGATAAAGGAAAGCCCCGGAAAATGAAAAAACAAAAACCATTTAAAGGGGGCTAAACCGAAATCAGAAAAATGAAGAATCAAATAATAAATTCTGGCACCCATAAGACCAAAGAAAAGCTCGGCCAAAAGAAAATCAACTATTCTTTGCTCGTCTAGCTTGGCCTTTCTGCCTTCACGCCAAACCACAAAACTCCCCATGATGATTCCCAAGGCCAGAAAAAGTCCGAAAGAATAAATTCTGACTGGACCGATCGTTAAAAGAATCGGGTACATAATTATTTATTATAGCAAAGATAAGACAAGCTTTTACTTTGTAAAAAATGAGTGAAATTATTGATATTTCTTTGATTAATTCGTTTCACTCATTATATCTTGCTTTATCCAATCTGTAAATTGCAAAAGCTAAAACTAAAAGAGCCAGAAAAAGGATAACGACCCTGATGCCGAAAAGATCAGCGGCTAAACCGGTGAAAATGGCGGGTAAAATGGCCGCGCCGCCGACAAAAGCGGTCACAAAACCATAAACCCGACCCTGAAGGGCCGAAGGTGTATATTCCTGCAGCATCGTGCTGGAGGGAACCGTCACGAAAGCCGTGAAAACGCCTAAAAGACCTAAGAGAAAAAGAACCACCACTAAACCGCCCAAACCCGCTAAAATGGCTAAAAGGAAAAGTAAAACGCCAGCGCAGACAATCCCGATATTAACTAATCTTTCTTTGGGAAATCTTTGGCCGAATTGCCCAACCAGCAAAGCGCCCAAAATGAGCCCTGTTCCGGCGGGCCCTAAAATGATATACGAAGCGTCGCTGACCTCAATTTTTAAAACGGTATCGGCAAAGCCGGGCGCTAAAGTCGCCAGACAAACGAATAAAGCCTGCGCCACGGTTTGCAAAAAGATCGCCAATCCGACTTTTTTGTCTTCTTTAATAAATTTTAGGCCGCTTAAAAAATCCCGGTAAATCTTTACGGCCTCGTCTTTGTCAAATTTCATTTTGGCCTGGGCTTTTTTAACCTCACCGGGAATTTGCGAAACAAAAAAGGCCGCCAGGGCTAAAAGGGCTGACAAAAATAAAAAGACATTGTGATTGCCGAAAAACCGCAGGGCCGGCCCGGAAAAAATATAACCAATAACCATCGAGGTATAAAAAGTAAAAGTAAAAAGCGAATTGGCTGGCAATAAGAGTTCTTTAGAAATAAGCCTGGGAATGGTCGGCGCTTCCGCCGGCACGAAAAATTGGGTGGTTATGGAAATTGCCAAAATCAAAAGATAAACCCAAAGAAGCGTTTCCGAAGAAAAGAAAAAACCCAAAATAAGAATCGTCCGCAATAAGTTGGTGACAATTAAAACGTTCCTTTTGTCCCAGGAATCAACCAAGGTTCCGGCCAAAATACCGACGACAACCGCCGGTAAACCCAGCGTTAAAATCAAAAGGGAAACCGCGGTATTGGAAACGGTGGTTTGATAAATTCGTAAAACCAAAACAAAAGTTAACATGTTTGTCGCCACTTGAGAAGTTATCTGACCCAGCCAAAGATTACGGAAGTGTTTATTGTTGATAACGCTTAAAATTGGTGAATTCATATGGGGTTGACAACCTATGGTAAACTTCCTGTATATTGATTATATCAAAGATTTCTTTGATTAATTCGTTCGCTCATTATATGATAGATCTTATATGACAGCAACCAGTCATTCATTAGCGGGCGCTTCCCTGGCTAAATTAATCCCTAATCCTTATCTGGCGATACCGCTGGCCTTATTTTCTAATTTTGCCCTGGATTTTATCCCTCATTGGGATACGGGAACGGGCTGGCACCACCGGCCGAAAATCATCACTTTTCTGATAACCGGCCTTGATGTCTTTGTGGGACTTGTTTTAAGCTGGTGGCTTTTTTCCTCAACCGTCAATCCCCTTTATCTTTTAATCGTTATTTTTGCCGCAACTTTACCTGACTGGATTGAGGCGCCTTATATTTTCTTAAACTGGGATTTTCCGCCCTTTAACTGGCTTTATCGAGTTCAATCAAGGTTTCACGGCCGGGATGGAACAATTCGGGGCGTCGTAACGCAGGTCGTCGTGATTTTACCTCTCGTCTGGCTCGCTTTGTCAAGATAAACAAGGCTTTTACTTCGTAAAAGAACTATTTCATTACTCTTTCTTCGTATTCTCCCGTTCTCGTATCTACTAAAATCCGATCACCTAACTTGACAAAAAGAGGGACTTTAATTTTTAACCCATTAGAAAGGACGGCGTCTTTAAAAATGTTCGTCGCCGAATTGCCCCTGATCCCCGGTTCGGTTTCGGCAACGGTAAACTCCATTTTAATCGGTAATTCTAAGGTTAAAGGCTCCTCCTGATGAAAAAGAATTTTGACGGTCATGCCTTCCTGAAGATAAGGGGCGCTGTCTGCAATTTTTTCGGCCGAAAGCTCAATCTGTTCAAACGTTTGCGGATCCATAAAAACGAAATTGGTCGCTTTGTAAAGATATTGCATTTCTTTTTTGGCAAGCGACGCTTCTTCAACTTTAGCCCCGGAAATAAAGGATTTCTCCGTGGTTGCCCCCGACTTTAAGTTTTTGACTTTAACCCGAATTGTCGCTGTGCCACGACCCATTTTGACATGTTCATAGGTCAAGACCAAAAAAAGATCTTTACCGTCAGTAAAACAAGCACCGGTGCGTAAATTAGTAACCGGAATCATCATGCCTCCAAAAAATTTAAAATCGTGCGAACGGCAAAGCCCGTTCCGCCCCGAGGCAAAAGATCAGTCCCTTTCTCCTGCCAGGCCGGACCGGCGATGTCTAAATGGGCCCATGGCGTTTTGGAAATAAATTCCTGTAAAAAAAGCGCGGCCGTGATGGCGCCGCCAACGTGTCTGCCGGTGACATTTTTTAAATCGGCGGTTTCCGATTTTAAAAGCTCCCGATAGGTTTTTTCAAGCGGCATCGGCCAGAATTTTTCGCCGACCGCCTCGCCCGCTTGGCTTATTTCTTTGACTAATTTTTGCTCGTCGGAAAAGATGCCGGCAATGTCCTCGCCCAAAGCGACCAGACAAGCTCCGGTCAGGGTGGCGATGTCCAAAATAAGGTCGGGTTTTAAGGTTTCACCAAAAGCCAGGGCGTCGGCCAAAATCAGCCGGCCCTCGGCATCGGTATTGACAACCTCGATGGTTTTGCCGTTATAGGCTTTAACAATATCACCGGGCTTAATCGCTTTGCCGGAGGGCATATTTTCGGTCACGGGCATTAAACCGATAATATGAACTCGGGGTTTAATTTTTTCCAAAACCGAAAAAACGGCCAAAATCGCGGCCGCTCCGGCCATGTCCATTTTCATCGTTTCCATCTCGTTTTGTTTTTTCAAGGACAAACCGCCGGTGTCAAAAGTGATGCCCTTGCCGACCAAAACGATTTTCCTCGCCCGCCGAAGCCTTGGCGAAGGCGGGTTGTATTCCAGTCTAATTAATTTAGGAGGCTCATCAGAGCCTTGGGCCACGCCCAAAAGGGCTCCCATGCCTAATTTCTTTAAATCCTCCTTTTCGTAAATTTTGCAAAGAAATTTGCTGTTTTTGCCGATTTTTTCCGCTAAAGAAGCCAAATAGGTCGGCGTCGTCACCGAGGAAGGTTCGTTAACCAAGTCTCGGGCGAAAATTGTCGCCTGACTCAAAATTTCGCCCCTGGTTAACTTCTCTCTTAAAGACACCAATTCCCGGGCGTCTTTGACCAAAATAACGATTTCTTTTTCCGTTTCTTTTTCTTTTGAAGGCCCAACCGACTTGTATTTCCCAAACTGGTAACTTCCCAACGTTATTCCTTCAACTAAGGCCTGTACAAATTCAAAATCAGCCTGATTAGCGAAACCCAGACTCTCGATCCCCTCTTCCTTAAGTTTCTTGGCTAAGGCGGCAAACACCTGACGGGCTTTTAAGGCATTAAAATCGGCTTTTTTACCTAAACCGAGAAGAATGACTTTTTCGGCGAAAAGTTTTTTGTATGAAGGAACAATAAGAAATTTGCCCGTTTCGGCCTTAAACTGACGGCGAAGAGTTTCTTTTTTTAAAAAACCTCCCAAAACCCGGTCGATTTGGTCGGCATAAGGAGTAAAACCTTCTTCCCAAACAAAAAGAGCGATCGCTTCGGTTTGGGCTTGCTCAAGACTCCCGATCTTAAGAGTAAATTTCATAAGAGGCTTAATTCTAACAAAAAAAGGTAGACTTTACAAGCCGGGCTATGCTAAAATAACGCTTAAGCCAAGGTGGTGAAACGGTAAACACGCAGGTCTCAAAAACCTGTGCCCGCTTAAACGGGCTTGGGGGTTCGACTCCCCCTCTTGGCACCGATGCCCATTCGTAGACTTTCGGCCAAAAACTTTATGAAAATGCAGATTATTCCCTATATGGGAAATTGTGCCTATTGCTATGCCAATTCCGTCTCAATGTTGTTAGCTTCTATCGGTGAGCAAATTCCTCCATCCACTATTGAAGTTCTCTCCGGTGTTGGATTAGGCGCTTGTCTTTTAAAAGGTACTAATCTTTTATTCTTTGGTTGGGAGATACCGGATAATGGAATCGATAACGCCTTAAAGCTATTAGGATTTAGTTGTAAGGCAGAAAAGATTCCAAAGACAGAACCTGCTCCTTTGGAAACACTAAGAAAAGATTTACAGAAAAGTCCTGTCGTTCTTGGCCCTCTTGATATGGGCTATCTTGTTTACAATCCGCTTCACCGGTCGCTGGGTGGCGCTGACCACTTTATTGTCTCTTACTCTATGGACAATAACGAAATCAGAATCCATGACCCAGCAGGATTCCCGTGCGTATCGCTATCTCTAGATAAGTTAAAAGTTGCTTGGAAAGCAGAAAGAGTCGATTATAGTAAACAGTATTATCGATATTGGACAGCTCCTAAACGCATTGATAATCCGACAGAAGAAGATATTTACAAATCGGCCGTTAAAATGTTTCAATTTCTCTATAATCACAGCCAACAAAAATCTGAAAAGGAAGGTTGGATAATCAGTAAAGAAGCGATTATTTCCTTCGCTAATCGACTGAAAGATAGAAAAGCTACCAAAGACGAGATAGAACAGCTTACATGCTTTGTTCTTGCCCTAGGGGCCAAAAGAGCACTTGACTACGCTAATTTCTTTGATTCTTATGACGTTGAATTAGCAAATCTGAAAATAAAACAGGCAGATTTATTTGGCAAAGCCCATTCTTTAGCTGTTAGAAAAGATTGGAATGCGACCGTTGATACCCTACAACAACTAGCAGAAATTGAAGAAAACTTTCGTCTTACACTTCTGAAGAAATAAACTAGGCTGGATTGGCAACCCCGCGCAGGATAAAACTATTGTTGAGAACTTGATGCTTCGACTCTGCCCAGCATCATCTTGAGTAAGATCGAAGGATGACTGGGTAAATTACCTTGAATACCCGGAGCTTACTACTAAAGAAATAAACAAGTTTTTACAACTTGGTGTCTAACTACCAACTGATGGGTTTAGTAGAACAGGTGTTTTAAAAAGCAAATGTAAAATCAATAAAAACAACGAAAAGATGAGGCTAATCACAAAGATATTTTCTATCCTATCTGCATTAAGTCTAAGGAGTTTTAGAACTTTATGTTCAAGTTTCTTTTTATACGCATCCTCTTGTTTCTCTAAATTGGGCTCAATGACCTCTCTCTGTTTTCACTGTTTCATCTTCCCAAAGTTCCCTCGTCCACCAATGATTTTTTAACTCTTGATAGTAATTCCATTCGTGAGACTGATAATTAGCTTGAATCGAGATGTTTTGTCTCCAGACTCCAAAAATCAAACTTACGAGAATTAAACAAACAGCTGATATAAGCCAAATAGTAATCTGTTGAGAATTTGTAAAGATAATAACTGCACCAAAAATAACTCCTTCAAGGGTAATAAGCTGTGATATGTAGGAATTGTGCATCTCTGCAAGAAGGTCGTATTTCTCAAAATGTCGCTCCATGAATTGTTTATGCCTAACCATCTCCTGTTCAACCATTGTCTTATTAATCGGATCAAGACGCTCCTTCAAGAACTTGTCCAAATCGACCTTTAGATTAGTGTCCATCTTTCTGCTCCCAACTTTTAATCAACTCAAGCATTTCTTGTTCAAAATCGGGTAAGTATTCAATTTCAACCTGTCGATTGTTTTCTTTGTTTACTTTATAAATATCTGTCATACCTTCATAATATCCTTTTTTAGCCATCTCTTCGGTCTTTTTACAACCAAACACTATTCTTGTAATTCCAGCCCAATTCGCAACACTAAAACACATTAAACATGGTTGTAGAGAAGCATAAAGAGTAGCGCTTGTTAAATCTGTTGTTTGTAATTTTCTACACGCTTCCCTGATGGAAGAAGTTTCCGCATGGCTGGTAGGATCATTCAGTTTAAACCCTAAACTAACACCTTCGGCAATAATTTCGTTATTTTTAACAATTATCGCACCGGCGGGAAACCCACTTTCTTCAACTGATTTCTTAGCTTGTTCTACGGCTAGTTTCAAATATTCTTTATCATCCATAATTTTCTTAGCTTTCTTTTTCTCTCTTCTTCTCAACTCCGTAGAATCTAATGCGGTCGCCGCGGAACAGAAGATCAATTTCCGCCAAGGGCCCGTTTCGGTGTTTGGCAATTAAAAGTTTGGTTAAAATCTGCTCGCCCCACTTTTCCGGTTCTTCTTCCCGATATAAAAACATGACGACGTCGGCATCCTGTTCAATCGCCCCCGACTCCCGAAGATCGGCCAACTGCGGCACCCTGGTTCCCCGTGATTCAACCGCCCGGGAAAGCTGGGAAACGGCCAGAACCGGCACTTTAAGTTCACGGGCTAAGTTTTTTAAAGCCGCCGAGATTAAGGAAACCTCCTGCACCCGGTTATCAAACCTTCTCCCTGAATCAATAAGCTGCAGATAATCAACAACCAGAAGCTGAACATTTTGTTGAACCTGGAGTCTTCTGGCTTTGGTTCTGATCTCCAAAATATTGGCGCCCGGCGTATCGTCAATGTACAAAGGCGCTTCCGCCAATTGTCCCATGGCTTCTGACAATTTGCCAAAATCCTCATCCGTCAATTTTCCGGTTTTAAGCTTCCAGGCATCAACGTCAGCCTGAGCGACCAGTAAACGATCAACCAACTCTTCCTTGCTCATTTCCAGCGAAAAAATACCGATGGGAATTTTTAAATCAACGGTTATGTGCTGGGCAATATTTAAAACGAAAGCCGTTTTTCCCTGACCGGGACGGGCGGCCAAAATCAAAAGATTAGAAGGCTGCATGCCGGCCAAGCGGTTATCCAGATCGTTAAAACCCGTCGGCACGCCCCGCATCCCTCCGGCTTTTTTATGAAGTTCATCCAGCCGATCAAAAGATTCGGCCAAGGCGTCTTTAACCGGCATAAAATCTCTCTTGGCGTGAAACTGGGCAATGGAAAAAATTCCGGCTTCGGCCTGATCCAGAATTTTCCTGACTTCCCCTTCCTGGTTAAAAGCTTCTTGGGTAATTTGCGCGGCGGTTGAGATTAAACTTCTTCGCGTGTAATGATCCTGAACAATCCGTCCGTAATTTTCCGCGTGCGCCGAAGTCGGCACCACGTTTAAAAGTTCGGTTAAGTAAGAAGTGCCGCCGATTTTCTCAAAATGACCGTGTTTTTTAAGCTCCGCCGTCACGGTCACAATGTCAATCGGTTCGTGGGTCTCAAAAAGAGACAAAATGGCCGTATAAATGAGACTGTTGGCGTCTTTATAAAAATGCTCGGGCCGTAAGAATTCAACAACGTCAACCACCGCGTCTTTATCAATTAAAAGCGCGCCCAAAATTGACAGTTCGGCCTGTTCATCATGAGGTGGAACTTTGATATCAGCCATATTTTTAGGCAAGAACGACGACTTCCAGCTCGTCGGGTAATTTATCTTTGGTGACTATCAATTTGGGTTGAGGTTTGACTTCTTCTTTACCCATCTCTTCTAAGAATTTGTCAACCGGCGAAAGGTCAATTTTTAAACCCGGAAGACCGTAGTGCATGGGGATAACAATTTTCGCTTCAAACTGAGCCACAACCTCCGAAGCGTTATGAGCGTCTAAACTAAAGGTGCCGCCTACCGGCACAAAAATAATATCCACCCCGTTTAAAGTTTCGATTTGTTCGGTCGTTAACTTTCCTCCCAAATCGCCTAAATGCGCCAGGATCAGTCCGTCCATTTGAATTTGATAAATCGTATTTTTACCAAATTTCGCCCCTTTTTCGTTGTCATGATAAGTTTGGATCCCGACAATTTTGGTTCCCCCAACCTCGTATTCTCCGGCTCCGGAAAAAATCCGTGGCTGACCGCCGACTAAACGAGCCTGATTGTGATCCTCGTGATTATGAGAAATCGTGACGATATCGGCCTCGACTTTGGGGAATTTTAAACCTACCATCTCGGGCAAAAAAGGATCGGTCACTAAAGTCAGACTCTTGCCGCGAATTTTAAAGGAAGAATGACCAAGATGCGTTATTTCCATATGTCCATACATAAATATCATAAAATCCCCTGCTTGACAAGAGGAAAAAGATTGAGTTAAAATGACGCCATGAATCTTGGTCGAGAGACAATTTTAGCTGCCGTTGCCGGCTTAGGCGTTGGTCTTTTGGCTGCCTGGGCTGTTTGGAGCCTCCCCAATGTCCTTCCCCAAAAAAAAGCGCCAACCGAAATTACGGAAAAAGAGATTCCGGCTTCAGAAACCGCTGTTGAAGCTTTCAACTTAACCTTAAGTCAACCGGAAAACGATGCTCTCGTGGAAACAAATCAAGTTACCGTCACCGGAAAAACCTCTCAAGGAACAACCGTTGTTGTTAATGGTCCGCTTAAAGACGAAATCGTGACGGCCGGAAACGATGGTTCCTTCTCCGCCACCATGACTTTAGAAGAAGGTGCCAATGAAATTATTGTCACCGCTTACGATAAAACCGGTACGGAAAAATCAGAAACCAGAACGGTTAATTATACCAAGGAACAATTTTAAAAAATGAAAAAAATACTCGCTTTCAGTTTGGGATTATTGGCGATTTTGGCAATACCTGGGAAAACTTTGGCGGTCGTTTCTACCTCTTCAAGCGAGGCCAGCAAATCAAGAATTCTTCGCAATGAGCAAAAAGAACAGGTCAAGGATTTGCGAGAACGCGTCGCGACGAAAGTGGCCGAACTTAAGGAAAAAATGCGCCGGGCGTGGTCTGGCGACGTCAAATTGATTTCCGGAAAAACGATCACTTTAACGGTCAAAAACAGCGATAAAACCGTTGTGACCGATGAAAACACTTTGTTTTTTCGAATCGGCACCGGTGCCAAAAAGATAATTACTCTTGATGATTTGGATACCGGAGAAAAAATCGTGGCTTTCGGCCAGGCAAACGAAGAAACCAGCCAAATGACCGCTAAGATAATTATCGCCAAGGTCTTGCCTTTTAATCTTAACGGTAAAGTTACCGCCGTTGACGCGAAAACGAAAACTCTGACAGTTTCTGCAAAGAAAGGTAATTTTACGGTCATGATTGATACCAACACCAAGATTCTCCTTTGGGAAAAAGGTCAGGGATTAAACAGCGCGGAGCTTAGCCAAATTAAAATCGGTGACCGGGTTCATGTCAACGGCTTAACTCCGGTCAAGTCCAACACACAAATCACCGCCAAAAGGATTTTGGTTTTGCCGGGTAAAGCCCTGGGCATTACCGGCGAAAATACGCCCGTACCCACGGCTAGCCCAAGTAGCACCCCCAAAGCCTCGCCGACGCCAAAACCCAAGACTTCCCCGACGCCTACCCCGACAGCACAATAAGTTTATTCTCTCTTAATAAACCGTACCTCAACGAATTCCAAAAACTTTATGGTATACTTAAAGGTAGATAGGGACAAATCTTATGCAAAAAGGACCGACAACACCTAAAGGTTTCCGCGATATTGAGCCGAATTTAGCCAAAAAAAGACGCGAGGTTATGAATAAAATCGTCTCGGTTTTGGAAAATTACGGCTTTGTTCCCGTGGAAACACCGACTCTGGAATTTGCCGAAACTCTTTTGGGCAAATACGGCGAGGAGGAAAAATTAATTTATCAATTTACCGACCGCGGCAACCGGAAATTGGCCCTGCGCTATGATTTAACCGTCCCTTTGGCCAGGTTTGTGGCCAATAACCTGGGGCTTCTTAGTCCCTCTTTTTCCCGCTATCAGATCGGCCAGGTTTTTCGCGGCGAAAATCCGCAAAAAGGCCGTTTCCGCGAATTCACCCAGTTTGATTTTGATACCGTCGGCAGCAATGATTTAACGGAAGATGCCAAAATCATCGCCGCCGCCATTGAAATCTCCCGAAAATTAGGTCTTCCCAAAGCGATTATGGCCGTAAACGACAGAAAGTTCTTCCAAGACGTTCCCGTTGAAGTTATCAGGGCCTGGGATAAATATTATAAAATCGGCCTTGATGGCGTTAAGGAAGAACTCAAAAGAAATGGATTAACGAATGAAGAAATCGAAAAAAATATTAATCTTCTTGATAAATCTGAAACTTCGGATTTTACCAACGTTTCGCAAATTCTTAAAACAGCGTGGAATCTTAAAGAAGGTCAGGACTTCTTTTTTGACAAATATTTAGCCAGAGGTTTGGATTATTATACCGGTTTGATTTTTGAACTTAAACCCAAAGATTTGCCCCAAGATTTATCCATCGGCGGCGGCGGCAGATATGATAACTTAATCGGGATGTTTGCCCAACGTCAGATTCCGGCCGTCGGTTTTTCTTTTGGTCTTGATCGCTTATTGGAAATATTATCTGCCTCATGAGACTCAAAGCAACTTTAGCTTTAATTCTTGCCAACGTGATTTGGGGCGCGGCTTCTCCGATTTTTAAATGGAGTTTGGAAAATATTCCTCCCTTTACCCTGGCTTTCCTGCGCTTTAGCTTGGCCTCCTTTTTCCTTTTGCCTTTTATAGGCAAGGATCTTTTTCGTCTCAAACGCACGGACATGCCGCAAATTATTCTTTTTGCCCTCTCTGGTATCACCATTAATATCACCTTTTTCTTTTGGGGTTTGAAACTGGCGCCTTCTGTCAATGCCGCCTTTATCAGTACGACTCAACCTTTAATTCTTTTGCTCCTGGGAGCTTTTCTTTTGCAAGAGAAAGTCGAACCGCATGAGGTTTTCGGCACGATTGTTTCTCTAACCGGCGTCCTTTTAATCATTCTTATTCCCCTGATGACTTCCGGCCTTCAGGGCGAAACCGTTGTTTTGGGCAATCTGTTTTTTGTCCTGGCCACTCTTGGGGCTGTCGGCCAAGCCTATTTCGGTAAAAAACTTCTCGCCATCAACAAATCTTTACCAATCACTTTTTGGTCTTTTACCATCGGGGCCTTAACTTTTTTGCCTTTTTTCCTCTGGGAACAAACGACTAATCCCTCCTGGGTCATGGAATTAGGAACGCCGGGGATCGTCGGTATTTTCTACGGCGCCATACTCTCCTCGGCTTTGGCCTATTCTTTTTATGATTGGGGGCTTTCCAAGATTGAGGCTTCAGAAACCGGCATTTTTTCTTATCTGATGCCGATTACCTCGGTTTTGGTGGCCATCCTCTTTTTTGGGGAAAAATTAAGTCGGCAATTTGGAATCGCCGCTTTTTTAATCATTTTGGGGATTACGGTTGCCCAAATCCGTCTTCACAAAAAGATAAATTAATGGTATAATAAGCGTCTTATGAAAACGAATATTCATCCGCAATGGTACACGGAAGCCAAGGTCACTTGTGCCTGCGGCCATAGTTTTACCGTCGGCTCGACCAAGCCGGAAATCAGAGTCGAGATTTGTCATAAATGCCATCCGTTTTTTACCGGACAATTAAAATACGTTGATACGGCCGGTCAGGTTGAAAAATTTCAAAAAAAGCAGGCGATCGGTTTGGCCAAGGCTCCTGATTTAGCTAAACTTAAAGCGAAGAAAAAAGGCATTGTTGAAGAAAAAGAGGCACCAAAAAGCCTCAGAGAAATGCTAATGGGAGAATAAACTTCGTTAATTAACCTAATTGACCTAATTAACCTAATTTCTAAAAAATAACCCATTTAATAATTTTTTTAGGTCAATTAGAAATTAGAGCAATTAGAAATTTGTATGTTGAATCCCAACACGGTTATTCTCGAAATTCGCGGCGCGGCCGGAGGCGATGAGGCCAAAATTTGGGCTGAAGATCTTTTACGCATGTATGGCCGCTTCGCCGTTAGCCAGGGCTGGAAAATTGAACCTTTAGGCGAAGGTACGGTGAAGATTGCTGGTGCTGGCGCTTTTGAAAAATTAAAAAACGAGGCCGGCGTGCACCGGGTCCAAAGAATTCCTCAAACCGAACGCCGGGGCCGAATTCATACTTCGACCGCGACAGTCGCTGTTTTGCCAGAAATTCCCGAAACCCAGGTTTATATTAATCCCGCTGATTTGGAAATGCAGGTTTATAGAAGCTCCTCACACGGGGGCCAAAACGTTCAAAAAGTTTCCTCCGCCGTCAGATTAATTCATAGGCCGACCGGTTTAGTCGTCTCCTGTCAAACCGAAAGAGACCAATGGCAAAACCGGCAAACGGCTCTTGGTATGCTTCGGGCTAAGCTCTGGGATTTGGAAGAAGAAAGAAAAAGACTACAATTGGCAGATTTGCGTCAGGTTATCGGCCGCGGCATGAGAGCGGAAAAAATTAAAACTTATAATTTTCCGCAGGATCGGTTAACCGATCATCGGCTTAATAAATCCTGGCGCCATTTAGAAAAAATCCTCGCCGGAGACCTTAACCAGGTTATTTAAAATTGGTTATAACCACATTGTCTTGACTTTAATTTCATCTCCTTAAAGCTTCTATTAATTCGGCTTTTCTCTCATCAATCATCTTCCCGCCGGCTAAAAGAACAAAAGTTCTCAACCAGTTTAATTCAAAATCATCAAGCTTTTCGGCCATTCTTTGCGTACTGTGTCCCAACATGTGCGGCAAAGCCTTAAAACAGTCTTGCAGCTTATAACTTTCGCTCTCGACCCTGCGACCCGGAAGCGTTAAGCTCTTCCTCCTTAACTCGAGGCCGCTTTTAGCCAAGGCAACGAGTTTTTTTAAGGCTTCTTTATCTTTGTCGTCAAGAGGCTTAACTAAACAGCTAATTTCATGAACTAGCCCTGACGCGGTAAAGTCCCCGTAGTGTTTAGTTTCCTCCCTGTCCCATACGCTCCCTGTCTGCGGCAGTCCGTCCGGAGACTGCAAAAGGTCGGCCAGGATCAAAACCATTTTTTCAATTCTCAAAACTCCATAGAGATAATTTACTTCCCCGCTTCTGAAAAAACCGGTTTCAGGTTTTGACCCCATGTTAGTTTTTTCTTTATTGTCGGCTTTCCCAATAAAGACAAATCTTTTCTCCTTGAGGAGGAATGATGGTTATATTAACGCCAGCTTCTGGTTGAAGACAAAAAGGGGAATTGATTTTGCTGTTTTCCACCGAACCGTCTGATTTCCTTTTCTCTAAAGTAACCTCGCCAGGAAAACGAACCTGAAGGGTTCCGTTTTTTTGCGGAACAAACATTACCTCTGATTCTCGATAGGCAACAACGTCAGTAATTTCTTCTCTCAACGGCCTGCCCGAGGGATCACGGGTTGTTTCAATCCACGGCGGCATAAAACTTTCCTTTCTTTTTGGCAAAAAATAGCTGCCCAAAAAGGCAGCTAGGCTTACAAAATAACACTAATAACTTAAAAAGTCAATTAATTACTGGCTGAACTCCTGCAGGGTCGTTTTTATTTTTATTTCCTTGCCGCCACGCCAGATCGTCAGTTCAATCGTTTCCCCGACTTTTTTAGAGGAGATAATTTTTGCCAAATCCTGATCCTCTTGGGCGACTTTTTGGCCGTCAATTTTGGTAATAATGTCCCCGGCTAAAACCTTGGCTTTTTCGGCCGGAGATAAGTTAACGACTTCCTGAACATACGCTCCCTCGGGCACTTCGTTTAAAATGGCCAGGTCTTTGCCGATCATTTTATAGCGGATTCCCAAATAAGGCCTAGAAAATTTGCCGGTTTTATTAAAATTATCATAAGATTCTTTGATCAGGTTTATCGGAATGGCAAAACCGATATTTTGGCTTCCTTGCGCCACCGCGACATTAACGCCGATGACCTGGCCGGCGGAATTTAAAAGCGGTCCCCCGGAATTACCAGGATTGATCGCGGCGTCGGTTTGAATCACGTTGTCCAAGCGTTCGACGTAGCCTTCAAACGGTGAACCGGCGGTAATCCCTCGGCCTAGTCCGGAAATGACACCGGTCGTAACCGTATTGCGAAATTCGCCTAAAGCCGTACCAATGGCGATGACGAACTGACCGACTTTAAGTTTTGAAGAATCACCAAACTCAACGGGTTTAAAAACTTGCCCCGATCCGCCAGCCGGCAAAGAAGAATCAATTTTTAAAATGGCCAAATCATTGACCGGATCACGATAAATCTGCTTAATTTCATAGGTTTTATCGTCTTTGGTAATCACTTTATATTTCGCTTCGGTATCAGAAACGACGTGTTTATTGGTCACAATCATCCCGTCCTTGGAAATAATAAAGCCGGTACCGATATCCTGCTCGATTTTTTTCTGTTGCGTTTGTGGCTGACTGAAAAAGGAAAAGGGGTCAAAAGGATCAATTTGTAAAGATTGACCCAGTCCTTTGGTTTTACTGATGACCACGGTGACCACCGACGGGGAAACTTTATCAACCACATCAATAACGACCGACTCTTCTTTAACGACTTTGATGGTCTCTTCTTTGGGAAGTTCTGATTTAAACTTGCCTAAAAAATTGAAGCGGTTCCAGTTTAAACCCAAAAGTCCCGAAGAAATCCCCACGCCTAAAAGAACAATCAGAACAGCCAAAAGAGTTGTCGGTTTAAAACCTTTGAAAAGTTTCATTTTAATAAAAGTTCAATGGCTTTCTTAAGTTGCGCGTCCTGATCGGGATTTTTTTCGTCCATGGCCACTTCAATATCGGGTTTGATACCGGAACCGTTTAGCCAACCGCCTTTGGGCAAAAGCCATTTGCCGGTCGTAATGTGCAAACCCGCTCCGGTTTCCAGATCCTGGGCTTCCTGAACCGTCCCTTTACCGAAAGAGGTTTCACCGACAATCTTCGCCCGATTATAGTCCTGCAGGGCTCCGGCGACAATTTCCGAGGCTGAAGCCGACCCTTTATTAATAAGAACAACCATGGGAATATTTAAAAGTTTGCCCGTTCTTTCCACTTGATAATTTTGTTTTGCTCCGCCGGCTTCTTCCTGTTGCACCACTAAGGAACCAACGGGCAAAAATTCGCTGGAGACAAAAACCGCCCCGGTTAAATAACCACCCGGGTTATTACGTAAATCTAAAACAAGACCCTTAATTTCTTTTTTTTCGTAAGAAGCTAAAATTTCGTTGATCATTTTAGCCCATTCCGCGTTCGTCTGGTCGCCGAATCTTGATAATTTAAGATGGGCGATTTGCCCGCCTTGACCGGCTTTTTTCTCCCATTCCACCGATTTCACCAAAATCGTTTCCCGGGTAATCGCCAGATCTTGCGGTTTTTCCTCTCCTTCATGAACAATGGCTAAGGTGACTTTTGTGCCTTTTGGCCCTCTGATTTTAGAAACCGCCTCGGGCAAAGTCCAGCCGGCCGTCTCCTGGCCTTCTATTTTAAAAATCCAATCTCCGGCTTTAATCCCGGCTTTTTCCGCCGGTGTTTCTTTTAAAGGAGCAATCACCACAATTTTTTTATCCTTAATCCCCAACTGGGCCCCAATGCCGTCAAATTGACCGCCTAAGTCCTCCTGGCTTTCTTTTTGCTGCTGGGGACTTAAGAAAACAGTGTAGGGATCACCTAAAGAAGCCACCATGCCAGAGATCGCTCCCCAGACCATTTTTTGCGGATTCAAAGCTTTTTTGTCGATATATTTTTTTTCTAAACGCTGCCAAACATCCCAGAATAAGGAAAAATCAACGGAACTGGCGGCCGGCGGATTAAGGTTAGTCACGGAAACAGCGGGGCGAAAATTGTTCCAGGTAAAGTTAACCTCGTTTTTCCCCAGATTATAACCAATGCCGCCGGAAATGAGGCAGAAACTTAAAATAAAAATAAAATTACGTATTTTGGTGAGTGGCATGATGACCATTGATAAGATTTTAATCGGGCGTTTGTTCTGCCAAAATAAGCTTTTTCTCTGCCGGATCTAAAACGGCTTTCTTCCCATCGAAGTCTTTTACTTCCGCAAGGGAAGATTCTTCGATAACCAAGAGAGGCAACTTAAAACAACATTCGTTGCCGATTTCCCAGGTTTTACCGTGTTCAATTTCCTCAAAAAGCTCTTCGGAAATATCGGCCGTAACGATACCGGCAACTTCCAAAGCGATGGCTTTGGCAAGAGCCGTTTTCCCGAATTTGCCACCGGCGATAATTTTTCCATCAATTTTTCTCTCCAAATCCAAAAGATTTATTTCGCCATCGCCCAAAAAAACTAACTCCGCCGTAACCTTTTCGCCGGTAGCCTGAAGGCCCCCAATTGCATCTTTCATCTAACTTTAATCACAAAAGGCAACAAAGCTAAAGCTCTGGCTCTTTTGATGGCCAAACTTAATTTTCTTTGGTGATTGCGGCAAATACCTGTTCTCCCCCGACTGACAATTTTTCCCCTCTCACTTAAGTAACGGGATAAGAGTTCAATGTCTTTATAATCCGGTTCTCTTTTGTCAGTACAGAAAAAACACGGCTTTAGTCTAAAGCTTTGGGGACGACGAGAACTGGTTCCTGTTCGTTTTTTAAACATAAATTAAAAAGGAATATCGTCAGGATTGATTTCCTGATTCTCCTGGCTTTCCTCCGTCACTTCCGTTGCCGGTGCTTCTTCTTTCTTTTTCTTTTTTTTGTCCGATTCCTCCGCTTCCGCAGTCGCTGGTTGAGCGGTCTCAATAACCGGTTCTTTTGTATTTACCGGGACTGCGGTGGTTCCGGCCGGGACTTCTTCTCCCAAGCGACGGCTATCCAAAATAATCATATCGTCAATGACAATTTCGGTAGCGGTTTTCTGTTGCCCATCGGGAGCCTGCCAGCTTCGTGTTTGCAGTCTTCCTTCAACAAAAACTTTTCGGCCTTTGGTCAAAAGTTGGCTGCAGAGTTCCGCCAGTTTATTCCAGGCGACAATGCGATGGAATTCGGCTTCCTCACGTTTCTCGCCGCTTTCCGTTGTCCATTGGCGATTCGTAGCCAAACCGAAAGAGCAGACAGCTGTTCCCTGAGGCGTATAACGGAGTTCCGGATCCCTGGTTAAATTACCGATAAGTAAAACCTTGTTTAAAGATCGCGCTGACATAAATTTTTACTCCTTTCTGACCAAAAGATGGCGTAAAACGTCTTCTTCGACTTTGATTTTATTTTCTAATAATTTCGCTTCGTTACCTTCTAGTTCCAAAAAAAGGGTGAAGAAAAAACCTTCTTTTTCTCTCTGGCCGTGACGAGCGGCAGGTAAAACCGGATAGGCTAACTCACGCTTCCCCCACTCTTTGATTTCCCCGATTTTACCATTGGCATCCGTGACCAGTTTTTTGACTTTCGCCAGAATTTTATCCTGATCCTCTTTAGGTAAATTGGCGCTTAAAACAAAAGTTAATTCGTAATTACGCATGGAGCTAATAATATCAAAATAAGGGTGACTTGGCAAGAGGAAAGTTTAACTCCCGACTTTAAACCCCCACCCTAAACTCTACTACCTCACCATCTTTAATAAGATAATCTTTCCCTTCACTTCTCACTTTTCCCTGCGTCCGACAGTTAGCCCAGCCGTTATATTGCACAAAATCTTCGAAAGAACAAATATCGGCCTTAATAAAAGCTTTTTCAAAGTCCGTGTGGATAACACCGGCGGCTTGCCTGGCCGTCATGCCTTTTTCAATCGTCCAAGCCCGAACTTCCCCATGTTCTTCCGAAGCTTTAGCGGAGGAGGATTTTTCTCCGGCGGTTAAAAAAGAAATCAAACCCAAAGTATCATAAGCGAGTTTAATTAAACGATCTAATCCAGCTTCCGTTAAATTATATTGGCTCAAATATTCTTTTTGTTCTTCAGGATTTAAAGAAACCAAATCCGCTTCCATTTTCGCCGATAAAGGGATAATGGGCTTATGGGGAAAACCAGTCAATAAGTCTTGATTGTCAATTTGATCTTCGGCGACATTGGCCACATAAATCATGGGTTTGCCGGTCAAAAGACATAATTTCTTAATCATTTCTCTTTGTTTATCATCCAAATTCACCTCGCGCGCCAGTTTACCCATATTCATTTCCGCTTTTAATTTTTGGATAGCTTCCCAAAAAGCCGTCGTTTCTTTATTAATTTCCATACCTTTGGGTTCTTTCTGTTTTTCAAAAGTTTGTAAATCAGCTAAAATCAATTCGCTGTTCACCACCTCGGCATCCGAGGCTGGATCAACCTTGTTTCCAACGCGAATCACGTTCGGATCGCTAAAAAAACGGACAACATGGCAAATGACCGAAACTTCCCGGATATTAGCTAAGAACTGATTACCCAAGCCTTCACCTTTTGATGCACCCTTAACCAAACCGGCAATATCATAAAATTCGACAATCGCCGGAATAATTTGTTGAGTATTCAAGATTTTGGCCAGTACTGGCAAACGGCCATCCGGCACTTCAACCACGCCCTTATTGGGCTCAATCGTGCAAAAAGGATAATTGGCGACATTCGCCACCTGCTTTTTCAAAAGCGCGTTAAAAAGCGTGGATTTACCCACATTAGGTAACCCAACAATCCCGACAGAAAGAGATGACATATGGAGATAATTTTACCACAAATGAGAATTGATATAGTCTGACATATTGATTCCCGGAATCGGAGACTACATTTTTTCCATTTTCCCAAATGAATTCTTTTAGAGTCAAAGTCGTTAATATTGTGCGGTTCTTTTTTGGTTTTGGCAAAACCAACGGGAATCAAGTTAATGGCTAAAAAATTTTCCGGCATGCCCAGTATTTTTTTCACCTGGTCTCTTTTATCTTCAGGGATATTTTTCCAAACCGAACCCAAACCTAAGGCTTCGGCTTGAAGAAAAATATTTTCGGAGGCGACAGAAAGATCCTGCACCGGACAAATGGTCTTCTGGATATCAATAACCGGTATAATTAGAAGCGGCGCCTTGTCAATAAATCCCTTGCCAATTGAAGAATAAAGTTGTTCTTTAATTTTTTGATCTTTAATGACGATAAACTCTATAGACTTATTATTTAAAGCCGAGGGCGCAAAATAAGCCGCCCGAAGAAGATCGAGAATATCTTCTTCGGGAACCGGTTTAACTTTATAGTCTCTGATTGATCGTCTTTTTAAAATTTGTTTAAGAATCATATGTGTCTTCAGATTAAAATTTTTGCCTTCGTAACGCTGGGTTTTAGTTGATGAATGGTTTCAGCAACGACTTTTAAAACTTCATCTTGCGAAATCCCCAATTGACTGGCCACCCATAAATCTAAAGTAAATTTCCTGCCATTAATTGTTGGCGTCTCGCCGGTCCTTAAATTAACCACCAGTTCCTCTTCTTCATGTTCGCCTTCAAGAACCCGGTATTCGCCACCGGCGGCTTTAACGGCCCCGACGGCTTCCTCGGCTGAAAGTTCTTGCCAGGGCAACCAGTTCGCAATGATCGTCGGAAAACCGGCTTTTTTCACCAAACCGAAAAAACCGCAACCGGATTCATGATGATGTTCGTCTCCGTGAATCGTTGCCTTTAAATTTAAAGTTTTGATATCCGCAACCGCTTTTTTCAGGGCCTCTTGGGGCGCAAGATGTCCGTATTTCATGACCGCGACCCCGATGACTCCGCCCGGCCAGGCCACCCCGGCTTTGAATTTATCGTTGCCAACGGCTAATCTGCCATCAATGCAACGGAAATCCCCGTCTTTTTCCGCTTTTTGGGTTTCCCCTTTTGACCCATCAATCTCTACCTGCCAACCCGAACTTTGTAAAAGAATAACATACCACTCTGCTGATAATCTTTTTTGATTTTTTTCTGGCATCTTTAACGGACCTTTCTCGCCCAAACTCCCTTGAGAGTGTCTTTAATCATAAAGCCTAAACCAAGAATTTTTTTTCTTATCAAGTCGGCCTCCTGCCACTTGCCTTCTTTTCTTAATTTGTCTCTCTCCTCTAATAATTTTTTTATTTCTTCAGGAATTGACAAATTGGTAAGGGAAGCCTTTTCTAGATTTAGTCCTAACACCTGGTCAAAAGCTAAAAGCAGATCTAGCTTATCGGGTGCCGGAATGTTGGATTTAACCAATTCCCAAACAACGGCTAAAGCCTGCGGAAGAGCCAGGTCATTATTCAGCGCCTCGTCAAATTGTTGACGGTAACGATCAATTTTGTCCATTTTTTCAAAGGAGACGCTGCTTTCGGTCTGACCCACTTGCCGAAGATCGGCAACGATCTGCCGCAGATTTTTCAAAGCCGTCTGGGCTCCTTCAAGTGCTTCCCAGGAAAATTTAAGACCCGAACGATAATGAGAAGTCAAAATTAAATAACGTAAAGATAATGGCTCAAAACCTTTGTTCTGCAAATCCGAAACCGTGATAAAATTACCCAGGCTTTTGCTCATTTTCCCGCCCCCTGCTTCCAACCAGCCGTTATGCAACCAATAATTGGCCGTCTGGCGACCGAAAGCCCCATATGCTTGAGCGATTTCGTTGGTATGATGAACCGGGATGTGCTCCTTGCCGCCGGTATGAATATCGAAAGCTTCCCCTAAATACTTCGTGGACATCGCCGTACACTCGATATGCCAGCCGGGAAAACCTTTACCCCAGGGACTCTCCCATTGCATCGTGTGTTGGGGTTGATTGGTAATCCATAAAAGAAAATCCCAGGGCTTTTTCTTTTCCTTATCAACCTCGACTCTTGAACCGGCTTCCTGTTTATCTAAATCAAGCCTGGCAAAATCGGCATAGTGCGAAAATTTCGAGGTCTCAAAAACCAAACCCGTTTTGGTTTTGTAAGTGAAACCACGGGCTTCAATCTTTTTGATCAAATCTATCTGCTCCTGAATATGAGCGGTGGCCCGGCATAAAATATCTGGTCTTTGAATATTAAGAAGGTCAACACTTTCTAAAAATTGAGCTAAATATTTATCGGCGATTTCCCAAACCGTTAAGCCTTCTCTTTTTGCGCCTTTTTCCATTTTGTCCTCGCCCGCATCTTCGTCAGAAGTTAAATGCCCGACATCGGTAATATTCATGACCCATTTAACTTTAAAACCAAGATATCTTAAACTCCTAACCAAAACGTCCCAATGAACATAGGCATACATATGCCCGATGTGTTGGTTCCAGTAAACGGTCGGCCCGCAGGAATAAATCCCGACAACGCCGTCTTTTATCGGTTTAAATTCTTCAATTTGACGAGATAAGGTATTGTAAAAACGCATAATTCAATCAAAAGCGGCCTGATTAAAAATCGGCCAGATAACTCCTAAATCTTTGGCTTGACGTTGTTCTCGTATCTCCCGTTGTTTCTGTATTATTAAACACTGTAGTCGATGGTATATTTCTCTAGTTGGTCCTTTTTCTCCGGCATATTTTTCTGCCAGTCGTTGTGCCAAAAATAATTCTAAATGGGCCAGATTCCCAGAGTTATCAACTGCCCTTAATGCTTCAATATAAGTATCTTTTTCATGTGGCCAGACAATAATCGGTCTCAGATGGAATTTCCTGTTAATCATATCACATAACAATCTCACCGTTCGGCCATTACCGTCTTCAAAAGGATGAATTCTCACAAAGGCATAATGGGCAAAAGCACTGGTTTCATTCATCGCCGGTAAGCAATCCAATCCCCGACTACATCCGGTTACTCTCAGATTTAAACTTTGGCTGAATTCTGCCATTAAAGAAGAAACATTAACCCAGTCAGGTGGCACAAAACTGGCCCTATTAATACCAACGTTTAGTGTCCGATAATGACCTGCTGCTGCTTCAGGTAAAAGATTGGTCATCACTATGCGATGAATTCCTTTAATGGTGTCTTCGGTAATCGGACCCTTGTTTCCTGCCTGACGATCAGCATACTGCAGGGCTCGATGGGTGTTTTCGTAAGCGAGAACGTCTCCATTAATTGGAACTCTTTCCGGCGCCATTCCCACTAAAGACTCTTTTTTCTCATTCATTATTCTTTCTCCCCTCTAGTCTTTCGTCTTGCAAAAAGCTTAACTAGTTCTTCTATTTCTTGAGGGTTTAATTTGAAATCAGCCCGAAGTTTTCTTCTAAGAGTCCATGGTCGGAGATTAATATTCTCAATATCCAAATTAGATAAGGTCCTTGCTGCCGCTTCAAAGTCAGTACTTGCTGGCTTTAAAGAATCATCAGGTCCGGTATTTCCGGCTTCTTTATCCACTGATGCCTCCTTTTCTCTCGCCGGTCCCCCATTTTGGTTTGGAAGCAGAAACCGGCGGCGGGAGCTTGGGCGCCTTTCGGGTAAGAGAGTTTGAGAGTTCCCCAGCTGGTTCTTTGGGCGGCTTGTAAGAAGAGTGAATAATCTGCTGGACGTAAGGTAAAGCGGCGGCTTTCTGTTTTTTTTCCTGTTTTCGCAACTTTTGTATTTTTCCTCTTTGGGGAATTTCGATCCCGGTTAAAGGATCGGTCTTTATCTTTCCTCCCGTGACTTGAGCCATCGCCCTCGAAGCCAAATCAGCCGGCAATTTTACCATCTGACTCGCGGCTTGTTTGCGGATTTGCTCTAATTGCTCAAGGGTCTCACTCAAGATGACGGGTTTATCCATATTAGGGCATTTTTAATTTCTCTTTGGCTTCTTTAGTCATTTTTTCCGGCGTCCAGGGAGGATCAAAAGTTATTTCCACTTTAACTTTTTTGACATTTTTAATTTCTTTGACTTTTCTTATAACTTCCTGATCAAACATCGCGGCCATCGGACAACCCGGGGTCGTTAGGGTCATTAAAACCGAAACATCGTCACCGTCAATCTTAATTTCGTAAACCAAACCTAAATCCAAAATGGAGATGCCGATTTCCGGATCAAGAACTTCTTTTAATTTTTCCTCAACTTGTTTTTGCGTTACTCCCATTTAAAAATCCTTTCTGCCTTCAAGCGCCCGAGACAAAGTTACTTCATCAGCATACTCTAAATCCCCGCCGGTTGGCAAACCCTGACCTAATCTCGTAATTTTAAATTTTAAATTTGAAATTTTAAATTGATTTTTGATGTACATGGCCGTCGCTTCTCCTTCCATATTGGGATTGGTTGCCAAAATAATTTCCGAAACCGGGTAGGCAAAGGATTTAGTCCTTTCTAAAAGTTTCTCAATATAAAGCTCATCCGGACCGATATTATTTAAGGGAGAAATCGCTCCGTGAAGAACATGATAAACACCCTGATATTTGCCAGTTTTTTCCAAAGCCAAAACATCCAAAGCTTGTTCCACGACACAGATTATTTTTTTGTCACGTTTGGGATCCGAACAAGTCGGGCAGGGATCGCTTTCGGTCACGTTAAAACAAACGGAGCAAAGAACCGTTTTTTGTTTTAAACTCTTTAGGGCCTCGCTAAAATCCTCCAGTTGCTCCTGCGGGACATGAAGAAGATAAAAAGTTAATCTTTGGGCGCTTTTTGGCCCGATACCCGGCAGTCTTTCAAAAGATTCAATTAATTTTTGCAAGGATTTAGGAAGCTGCATAGAGAAATTATAGCACTTTTTTGATAGCTTCGACCAGAAGCTGATCGACAGAAACGATTTTAAGTTTGGAAAAAAGTTGGGCTGAGGGAACAAGAATCGTATCGGAAACAAAAATTTTCTCAAGAGAAGAATTAGCTAGTTTTTCTTTGGCACCGTCAATAAAATTAGCGTGCGTGGCGCAAACGAAAACTTTTTTAGCGCCGAATTTTTTTAAAATTTCGGCGGCACCGACAACCGTTCCTCCTCCGGCAATGATGTCGTCAACAATGACACAAGTTTTCTTTTTTACCTGCCCGATAACATTTAGAGTTTCAAGCTCGTGAATTTTGTCTAGGTTTCTTTTTTTTTCAACCATCGCCAAAGGAGCATTGACTTTTTCCGCAAATGATTGAGCTCTTTTCGCCCCGCCGGCATCGGGAGCCACGATAATAAGATCATCTTTAAGTTTTTCTATTTCCGACTGAAAAATGGAAAGACCGAAAAGTTGAGAAACCGGGATATCAAAAAATGAAGCCACGGAATCACTGTGTAAATCAATCGTCACGATTCTCTCAATGCTCATGGTTTCGATAAGCTTTGTCACGACGCGAGCCGAAATACTCTCGCCTGGCCGATAAGCTTTATCCTGCCTTCCATAACCGAAATAAGGAATAACGGCAATAATTTTTTCGGCTTCACTTTGTTTTAGAGCATCGCAGATTAAGAAAAATTCCATTAAATGATTATCAACCGGATTGGAAAATGAAGTAATGACGAAACAAATCTTACCCCGAACGTCTTCTTCAATTCTGACTCTACCTTCAGAATCGGCAAAACGCACAATCTCTATTTTTGCCAAAGGCATTCCCAGTTTGGCGGCGATTTTACCCGCCAGAGGTAAATTGGAACTCCCAGCAAAAATTTTAAAATCTTTCATTTGTTTCTTGCCCCTCGGGAAAAATCATGAAAAAGCTCCATTATCCTTTTGGTGTTTTCTCCCACTCTGCCGTTTCCCACCGTGAGATTATCAATCTGGACAACGGGCATAACTTCTTTATTGCTGGCCGTAATGAAAGCCTCATCGATTTCCTCAAGCTCTTGATATTTAATCGGCCTAAAAACCGTTTTGAATTCTTTTTTGGCAAGGTCAATAACAACCTGGCGCGTTATTCCCTTTAAGATTTCATCTTGGGGCGTAATCAAATTCCCGTTCTTGAAGATAAAAAAACTGCTTGTTGTTCCTTCCAGGACTTCTCCCCTTTTGTTGGTGTAAAGCGCCTCGATGGCTTTTTTCTTTTTGGCAATTTTTAAAGCTAAAATCGCCGGAATATAATTTATTGTTTTCGCCAAATGGTAAGATCTGCCGAAAGGAACCGTGACAACTTTAATGCCCTTTTCATAATAAGCGACGGGGAAACTAATCGCCGGAGTTATAATCACGGCCAAGGTTGGTTTATCGGCCGGTGTGATTTGGTCTAAACTTACGCCGCCGGTTAATAGAATTTTGATATTGGCTTCAGGCAGGTTGTTTTTAGCTAAAGTTTTAATGGTCATTTGTTTGATTTGACTAATGGGTGGACATTCAAGACCAATTTGTTTGGCAGAATTTTGCAGGCGTTTCAAGTGCTCGTCAAGTTTAAAGGGCTTACCATTGTAGGTTCTTAAAAAATCAAAAACCCCGTAGCCACGGATAAGGCCAAGGTCAAGAATGGAAACCCTGGCTTTGTCTTTAGAAACAAATTTTCCATTAACGTAAAAAATAAGGTTTTTAGACATTTCTTACGTGCCTTCTTGCCAAGAAGTTAAGTATCTTTTTTGTTCAGGCGTCAATTTGTCAATTTCGACATTCATGCTTTTAAGTTTTAAACTGGCGATTTGCCGATCTAATTCTTCCGGTAAAGTATAAACAATCGGTTTTAAGTCTTTTCTCTTTTGTAATATCCATTCGGCCGCCAAAGCTTGATTCGCAAACGACATGTCCATAACTTCCGGCGGATGACCTTCGGCAGCGACAAGATTGATTAAACGGCCCTCACCTAAAACATAAATAGTTCGGGGTTCTAAGTTATGAGTTCGGAGTTTGTATTCAGTTACGTATTCCCGAACCTGCCGTTTTGAAACGGCTTTCTTTTCCAACTCCTCAACCGCGACCTCAACATTAAAATGACCGCTATTGGCCAAAATCGCTTTGTCTTTCATTTTTTCGATATTTTTAAAAGAGATGACTTCTTTGTCGCCGGTGGCGGTGACAAAAATATCGCCGATTTTGGCAGCTTGACTAATCGTCATGACTTCAAAGCCGTCCATAACCGCCTCCAATGCCTTGATAGGATCAACTTCGGTAATAACAACTTTAGCTCCCATGCCTCTCGCCCGAGAGGCAATCCCCCGACCACACCAACCATAACCACAAACAACAAAGTTCTTTCCGGCTAAGAGAAGATTGGTGGCTCGTAAGATACCGTCAATCGTTGATTGACCGGTTCCGTAGCGATTATCAAAAAAATGTTTTGTCTGACTGTCATTAACGGCAATGACCGGAATTTTTAAGGCGTCGTCCTGTTCCATGGCCTTAAGCCTAATAACTCCGGTGGTTGTTTCCTCGCTGGAACCGTAAATTTCTGAAATTTGTTTTTTTCTGTTTTTATGAATTTCAGAAACTAAATCGGCTCCGTCATCCATCGTAATCTGCGGATGGGTCTCTAAAACCGCTTTCAAATGTTGGTAATAAGTTTTATTATCCTCGCCTTTTTTGGCAAAAACAGGAATCCCAAAATCGGTCGCTAAAGAAGCGGCGACATCATCTTGAGTCGAGAGCGGATTTGAAGCACAAAGAGCAACACTGGCTCCTCCGGCTTTTAAAGTTAAAACTAAGTTTGCCGTTTCGGCCGTAACGTGTAAACAAGCACCGATTTTAATATTTTTAAGTGGTTTTTCCTTAGAAAAACGTTCCTTAATAAGATTTAAAACCGGCATGTGACTCCCCGTCCATTCAATTCTCAATTTTCCCAAAACGGAGAAAGACGGGTCTTTAATGTCAAAATTCGCCATTTTAAATCCTCTCTAAAATTTTCTTGATAACGATTTTTAAATTCTTCCACGGTAAATTTATGAGTTGTTGTTCCGTATTTTTCGACAGTGTAAACTGCCGCGATGCTCCCCATTTTACCACAAGTCTTTAAAGGTAGTCCACGAAGAAAACCGGCCAGAAATCCTGCCCGATAAGCATCACCGGCCCCGGTTGGATCAAGAACTTCGCGCGGTTTGGCTGGTGGTATTTTGTACGTTTTTCCGTCAGCTTCGACGATCGATCCCTTGTCTCCTAATGTTGTTATCCAGACTTGAGATATAGTTTGACCTATTGATTCCCCGCCTGCGCCGAGGCTTCGGCGGGCAGGCCGGAATCGGTTGCGAATTAAGGCTATTTCATAATCATTTCCAGTGACAATTTTCGCTCCCTCAATTCCTAATTTTAAATCTTTGTCTGATAATCTCGGTAACTGCATCCCCGGGTCAAACATATATGGCAGATTCAATTTAAGACAATTGTTAACATGGTTATTCATGGCTTTTGGTTCATTCGGAGATATGACAACAAAAGGAGTTTGTCCAATTTGAAATTTGAAATTTGAAATTTGAAATTGTGCGCTTGCACGCATGGCTCCCGGGTAAAAACCGGTAATTTGGTTATCAACCATGTCCGTAAAAATAAAAGCCGAGGCAGTTGGTTCTGCTTCAATGATTGATATCATTGAAGTGTCAACACCAACTTTTTCTAGTTCACTTTTATATTCAGCAAAATCATAACCGGCCGTGGCTAAAACGGTAGGTCTTAAACCGAGTAGTGCTAAATTATAAGCAATATTGCCGGCGGTCCCGCCGTACTGTTTTTGCAATTTCTCGACTAAAAAAGAGAGGTTAATCTCATGAATTTTTTCAGGTAAAATATGGTCGCCAAATTTACCCGGAAAATTCATAATTAAATCAAAGGCTAAAGAACCGGTAATAATTACTTTCATAATTTTATCAGGGAGATGATTTTATAATCTTTTAGTCTTTTTCGGGGATGAAGATAAGTTAATTCATTAAGAAAAAGAAAAGCGGTCACTTTCCCACCGGCTTTCTCCACCAGTTTGGCTGCGGCCAAAGCTGTCCCGCCGGTAGCTACCAGGTCATCAACGATTAAGACTTTTTCTCCTTTTTTGAGAGCGTCAGCGTGAATTTTAACGCCGTCGATTCCGTATTCTAACTGATATTTTTCGCTAATAACTTTTCTCGGCAGAAGTTTATTTAGTTTACGCACCGGCACAAAACCGACTTTTCTTTTTTGAGCGATTAAAGAACCGAAAATATACCCGCGGGACTCAATGGCCAAAACTTTAGTAAATTTGGTTTTAGAGATTTTACCAAGCATTTGTTTTAAAGCTTCGTCGAAATAGACAGGATCTAAAAGCAAGGGGGTCAGGTCACGAAAAACGATTCCCTTTTGGGGAAAATCAGGAATATCCATGATTTTAGAACGAAGATTGAGTTTAGACATAAATAACAAAATTTCTAATTATTCTAATTTCTAATTAACCTAAAAAAATCCTAACTTGGAAAATTCATTTAGAAATTAGGTCAATTTAAATCCTAGCTTCTTTAAGGGCATCTCCACACTCACACGTACGACTTTTGGGTATTTTTTTGATCATCTCTCTGACTAATTTTTTTGCTTCAGCAATATTTTCTCCAAAAACTTGCATAATCTCATCAGTGGAGACCGGTGGTAATTTTTCCCAAGCAACTATGCCAACATCATAATCGGTCACGATGGCAATCGAACTATAACATATTTCCAGTTCTTTAGCCAAAGCAACTTCTGGATAGCCGGTCATATTAATAATATCCCAGCCCATTTTGGTGAACCATTCGCTTTCGGCTTTGGTGGAAAACCGAGGGCCTTCAACAATTACCAGGGTTCCCTTCCGATGAACCCGTAATCCTTGTTTTAAACTAATCTCGTAGGCTATTTTGTTGATTTCCGGACAGTAAGGATAAGCAGTAGAAATATGAACCGTTTTTGGCCCATCAAAGAAAGTTGCTTGCCGGCCGGAGGTTCTATCAACAAACTGATCAATGACAACAAAATCCCCTCTTTTAATTTGTTTTTGAAGAGAACCACAGGCGGTCAGGGAAATAATTCTTTGCACGCCGAGTTTTTTTAAAGCCCAAAGATTGGCCTTATAGGGGATTTTGTGAGGAGGAAACTGGTGATGCTTACCATGACGCGGTAAAAAAATGACTTGCCGCCCGGTCATTTCACCCACGGCGATTTTGTCCGAAGGAAAGCCGTAAGGTGTTTCAATTTTTATTTCCTTAGCTTTATCCAACAGTTGATAAAATCCCGAACCGCCGATGATCGCAATGTCCACATTCGTCATAATTTCTAATTCCTAATTATTCTAATTAACTTAAATAAGTCTCAATTTAGAAATTAGGTCAACTAGATTAATTTCTAGCTACTCATCATCCCAAAAGTCCTCCCAAACCGCCACTCATTTCCTGAAGTTTTTTGGCGGCCAATTCCTGGGATTTTTTAATGGCTTCATTTAGGGCTTCTAAAAGCCTTCTATCCTGGGCGCCGTCAACCATCACCGATTGAATTTTCTGATCACCGGTAATTTCGATTTTGACCCCGTCTCTTTCAATCGTTATGACTTCCTGCGCCAGACTTTGCTGAATCTGCATCGCTTGATCTCGCATGGCTTTTAAATCACCCAAACCTTTTAAAGGATTAATCATTTTACAACACCTCCTTTTCTTTTAATTTAGGAAAAACTTTTATTTTCTTCCCGAATAATTCCTCAATGACTTTCTCTAAAAGCTCTCTGATTTTTGTTTCCGATAAGCGCTCGTAGTGAAATTTATAAAACACATTAAGGACTAAAGTTTCGCCGTCATAAGCCCCGGGCTGGCAGGAACGCAGAAGGCCGGCCACCGAATGATTATACGGCTTAACGGCGGTTAAAATCTCCTCCCAACGGGTTTCTATCTCGGAAATCTGCTGATTGTCCCCAGAGACCTTTATTTGCGGGCTAGGTTTCGGCTCTGGGGATGACATTTCAACGATTGGTTGGGGAAATTCCGCTTTGGCCGGTCCAGCTTTTTCTTGACCGCCACACCATTCAACGACAGCCATCTCCAAAGGAAGCTCGGGAATTGAAGTATTTTTAAGTTCCTGACCGGCTTTTGAAAAAAGATTAATTAGGATTTTAAGGTCGCTAATTTCTAAATTTTCCAGCGGTTCCTGATAAGGGAAATTTTCTTGGGTTAAGCCGTATTTTTTTAAAAGATGAGCGTGTAATGTCTCTAAAATTGTTTGATTTAAAAATTTAAAATCCACTCCTTTTTCCGCCATTAAACCAATCATCTCTAGGCCCTGTTTCGCGTCATGGGTCGGTATCCAACCAAAAAGATTGCCGCCAATCTTCTTCTCTCCTAACACTTTTTGCACCATTTCGTCAGTAATCTTGGCTCTGGGATAAGCGGTCAAAACCTCCTCCAAAAGCTTATGGGCGTCGCGATAACTGCCATCGGCTAATTGCGCAATTTGTTCTAGGGCCTTCTCGTCAATCTCTCTTTCCTCTCCCCTTTTGGCCCTTTTGAGCGACTGGAGAAGATCCGAAATTCCGGCTTTTTTAAAATCAATTTGCCGGCAACGCGAGACGATGGTTTCGGGCAGTTTTTCCGCGTTAGTCGTGCAAAGAACAAAAAGAGCGTGTTCCGGCGGCTCTTCGAGGGTTTTTAAAAGAGCGTTAAAGGCTTCTGTTGTCAGCATGTGGACCTCGTCAATAATGTAAATTTTTTTCCTGGCTCCGGCAGGCGCCAACCTAATCTTGTCGCGCAAATCTCTGATTTCATCAATGCCGCGATTTGAGGCGGCATCAATTTCTAAAATATCCAAATTCGTGCCGTTGGTGATGGAAAGACAGGTGGAGCAACGATTGCAAGGTTCGCCTTTACCATTATTTTTCTCGCAATTAAGACTTTTAGCGATAATTCTGGCGGATGAGGTTTTCCCGGTTCCTTTAGGTCCGGAAAATAAAAAAGCGTGGGGGGGCCTACCTGAAGATAAAATCTTTTCTAATTTCTCCCGAACTTCGGGGTTATCAATTTCGGCAATTTTTTGCGGTCGGTATTTTCGGTAAAGAACCATAATCTAATAAACAAATAAACTAATAATCTAATGACCAATGACTAATCACTAATTCCTAATATCTATATCTAATTTTATTGTTCCAGGCCGAATAAATTGGACAGGCCATGACAAACTAACTCGCCGATTTTTTGATCTACCAGTTTATTTTCGGCGCCGGCTAGTAACACTGCCTGCGGATAAGAAATGACGATGTCGCCGATACGTAAAACCCTGTCCGGCGGTGTCACAAAAGGCTTCCCTTCCTCAAGGGAAAAGGTCAAAACCGGAGTGGTATAGTCGTGCTGACGATATTTTTTATTCAAGGCTCGCATCTTACGGTCGCCGACAATACTAAGACTCACTTCGATCTCGTTTTTGATTTTTCTCTCCACTAAGAATTTTTCGACCTCTTCCCTTAAAGACGCACGATTGATTAAAAATCTTGATTCGCTCTGAATAAGAACGTTAGCCACCGAGAACCTCCTTGACGATTTTGCTAACGATGCTTCCGTCACTCTTACCCTTAACTTTAGCCATCACGTCTTTCATAATTTGTCCAAAATCGTTTAACCCGCGTTCTTTGGCTTCGATCACTAATTTTTTAATCGCTTCTTCGGAAAGTGCTTCCGGCAAATATTTTTGTAAAAGACTTAATTCTTCTTCTTCCTTCTTAACTAGGTCGGCTCTTTGGCCAGTTTTAAAAGCCTCGATCGATTCTCGATGGGTTTTGGCCATTTTGGCAATAACCGCCGTGACGTCCTCATCCGGTAAACCACTGGAAGGAACGCCACCTTTTTCCGGTGGGTATTTTTCGATTTCAAGATTATGAATGGCGGAAAGCAAGAAACGCAGGGTTCTCACGATTTCTAGGTTTCTTTCTTTCAGCGCCCTCTCAAGATCTTGCTGAATTTTATCGAGAAGACCATTGTCCATAAGTTTTATGACTGTACTTTCTCCTCTCCCGTTCTTTTTTTTCTTCTTTTCTGACCTCTGACGGCTTTTGATAAAATTCTCTTTTTTTTAGATCTTGCAGGATTCCTTCGGCGGCGACTTTTTTACTGAATTTTCTGATCAGCGAGTCCGCCGTATCTCCCGGTTGAGCCTTAACCACGGCCATTTGTTAATCCACCTCCTCCTAAAGTTTCTTTTCGGCTGTAATTTCGCCCATTAAATGAATATGAAAATGATCAACAAGTTGCGCTCCGCCGCCGTTACAAACAATTCTGTAACCACGACTTTCTAATTGATATTTTTTAATCATTTTTTTAACCATGTTAATTAATTCTTCCCAAATTATTTTATCTTGTTCGTCAAGTTTAATAAATTCCGTGATGTGTTTTTTCGGGACGATTAACAGGTGAATTGGCGCCACGGGATGGATATCGGCAAAAACCATCACCAGGTTATTTTCGTCAACGAATTCCTTAGGTTTTTCTTTTCTGGCAAACTGACAAAAAAGGCAATCAGACATTTTTGATGATTTCGATAATTTGTTTTAAGGTTAAACTCGTCGGTCTCATTTTCGGATTTTTGGTTGAACCGTTTAAAAGCTGGTGCTTGTCAATATGCAAAAACCAGGAAGCTTCCGGATCCGCCTCCTGCAATTTTTCGGCCAGGCGGCTTAAATCAATTTTAGGATCAGGCAGGGTTTTAATCCTCAAATAACCCTTTTTAGGATCTTTCCTCACGACCAAAATATAACCTTGTTTTTGACCGGTATGGACAACTTCATCATTCCCGGTTTTCAAACCCACCGCCCTTCCCCATCTTGTTTCGAACTCAAACGCTTCTTCTTTTAAGATTTTTTCCGCCCAAACCTTGTTTTGTAACTGTTTATAAATGCCGTCAAGCGCCACCATTCCTAAGTCAACCAGCTTTTGATGATCGTCAGGAGACAAAAGTTTCCAACCATCAAGTTGAGCCACCAGTCCCAAATTGTAAAAATCCGCCGTCGGATTCGGATAATAGACTTCCTGAAAATGGTCAATCTCGTTAACCACTTCAACCAATCTTTCCAAAGCTTCGTCAATTTTAACGCTTTTACCCTCGGGCAAATTCTTCATTCCTTCCAGAACTTTTTTGCTGGCGCTGGTTTTATCCAAGTTTTGATGATGATCGAATTTACCAAAACCCGTGTCAATGTGCAAAATTTCCTTGTTGGTGTCAACCGGCTGATTTTCAAAAGTTTCTCCGGCGGGCACAAATTCGACTTTTGCTTGCCCCCACCCGGGTAAGAGTTTTTTGATAAGCCAAAGACCGCAAATAGCGTCCAAATCCGGACTAAAATGGGTAACGAGAATTTTCATAAAATAAACGCTTTGGCCTGACGTTAGGTTTTTATTTTATAACTTTCTGGGTTGCTTGACAAGAAGGAGGAGCGATTATGAAGTTTGACGATTATAAATACACCTTTAGGCTAATTTTGACTAACTTAAGGCTTATATGATTTTAAGCGAGAGATAAGTTCAGAGAACGAGAGAAGTTCGGTTTTATCCTGACTTCTTACCTTCCATTCTATTTGCCCTTTGGTTTTGGGTGAAATGATTAATCTTACCGGCAAACCGATTAAATCAGCGTCGGCAAATTTTGAACCGGCGGAGGTCTCTTCCCGATCATCATAGAGAACCTCTATTCCCTCACCCTGCAATTTTTCGTAAATTTCCAAACCGTTTTCTTCTAGAGAAATTAGATGAGCCGAAAACGGAGCCACTTCTTCTGGCCAAATGATCCCTCTCTCATCATGGCTTGATTCCACGATCGTCGCCATTAATCTGCCTATCCCTATTCCGTAACAGCCCATTAAAATAGGTTTCTTTTCTCCTTTTTCATCGGCAAAGTAAGCCCCCAGCTTTTCCGAATAGCGCGTTCCTAATTTAAAAACATGACCATTTTCAATGGCGTTATTTTCCTCTAATTCTCCTCCGCATTTGGGACATTTTTCCTCTTTGCCTTTTTCTTCGTTTTCCGCCCAATCGCATTTCGTACAACACAAAACTTTGTCTTCACCTGTTTCACAAAGCATCATGAATTCGTGGGAAAAATTACCGCCGATACACCCCGACTGCGCCTCAACAATTTTCGTCACCAAGCCGCACCGCGTAAAGATTTTTTTATAAGCTTTTATAACTTTAAAATAAAAATCATCCAGATCTTTATCGCTCGTATTAAAAGAATAAAGATCTTTCATTAGAAATTCCCTGACCCTTAAAAGTCCGCCGGTTGAGCGCATTTCGTTTCGAAATTTATTCTGAATTTGGTAAAGAGCCAATGGCAAATCTTTATAAGATTTCACAAAACGCGAAACTAAATCGGTGATCACTTCTTCGTGGGTTGAACCTAATGTCAGTTCTTTTTCGTGCCGGTCTTTTACTTTAAACAAAGGCGGATCCATTTTGTCCCAACGGTTACTTTTTTCCCATAACTCTTTCGGCTGCAGCGTCGGTAAAAAAACCTCCTGCCCGCCGATTTGATTCATCTCCTGCCGAATAATCCCCATAATTTTCCCCATCACTATCCAGCCTAAGGGTAAAAAAGAATAAAGACCCGCGGCCAATTGGCGATCGATAAAACCAGCTTGGACTAAAAGTTTATGGCTGACGGTTTCCGCTTCTTTGGGAGGATTGGCTTGGGTTTTGCCGAAAAGTTTCGAATAGCGCATAGTCTTAATTTAGCATAAGAATTAATCAAAAACAATACTGGCGTTCTGGAAAATTATGACTTTCTAATTCTCTGACGTTCTGAGGCTTTGGTTTCCGAGTTCTCTGAATCAGGTGGTGTTTACACCTTAAAAAGCTTTGCTTTTTAAGGCGCGACCTCCTGCCAGGTCAGGCGGTTGAAGCCGAAAGCTGGGGGAAAATTGACCAGGAAATCGGGACGATAGACAAAGTATTCTGAAGGATTTAAATTATTGTCTAAACTTATATTACGATAGAGGTTGATGC